>JBHENS010000007.1:33127-33408 GCA_046261955.1 Nitrososphaeraceae archaeon
CACTACCTGATTCTATTACAATTTCAGCTTCTCCATAATCACTTTTACCTGAAAAGGTAATTTTCTTTTCTTCTGATTCGATTGAAATGTATTCTGAGACTACTTCAATATCAGACAAGATCTTATCAAATGAAGCTGGAGTCAATATTACCTTTGAATTAAAATTTAATTTGGGTAAGGGGGTGGATCCTCCTGTACTTTCTATCAACCGCATCTTATACTCTCTCTTGTAACCATCCTGAATCTTGATGTGAAGTAAGCTGTTCTCTTCTACAGAAACT
>JBHENS010000008.1:0-277 GCA_046261955.1 Nitrososphaeraceae archaeon
GTTACATTCATACACTTACTCCTATTATAGCAACCCTCTATAGGATTCTACGGGAACGCCCGAGAAATCCTATGTACAACTGTTGACATTCTCAATTAGACAATCTATTGATATTGAATATTAGCACGGGCCCGGAGGGCTTCGATCCCTCGACTTCCGGCTCTCTTTGTTAAGACTTAGAAGGCAGGCGCTCTATCCAAGCTGAGCTACGAGCCCATTTGTTTTGCTTCATTCAGCAAATCCTTTGCAAAAAGGGAACAAAATATTCACTTATAAA
>JBHENS010000008.1:287-14131 GCA_046261955.1 Nitrososphaeraceae archaeon
CTTATAAACTGTTCAAAACTTTTAGCGCCTTGTCAAGACATGGAGGGCTTTTACATCAAATCCTAAATCATTTTCTCCGTGTTTCGTAAATGCCTTCTTTTTCTCACTGTGATTTAGTTTTGATATTTTCCAAAATCATCCAAAAAACAACCAATAGACGGTTCTTCTATTTACCATTTAGTAATTTTTATGACTTCAAAGGCCTCAGCGTATTTTGAATTAATTTGATATCCCCTATAGGAACATCTGCCAAGAATTGCCGGGATCCATATTTCTCCACAACGAACAAACTGAGATTCGAAACACTCTAGAGCGTTTTTCTTTATTTCTATCGTTTCAGTAATATTTACATACAATTGTGGCCTAAATGAATTTTCAGTAATTCCTCCAGGTATCGTAGTTTCATACATTAATATGTTATTTTGATCTCTACAGGCTGAAATTACACTTTTTGTTAAAATTTGATGATCCTGATGAGAGTCTCCGTACCACTGGGTAAAAATTGAATCAGGTTTGTATTTGGTAACCAATGAATCTATCAATGTAACCATTTTTCTTCCAAATACCATCTCATCTGGTGGCAAGTCAAGAAACAAGGGGGATTTGCAACCCATTACTTTAGCTGATAACGTAGACTCTGTTTTTCTACCTTCCTTGGTATCAGATTTTACAAAATTTGGTAACGTAGCTATTATGGGTTGAACCTCATAATCCATAGCAGAGAGCTTAGCTATGGTCCCGCCCATACCAATTTCTAGGTCGTCTGGGTGCGCTCCGAATACTAGAATTGATTTAGATTCCATACAACCAGAGTTAGATAATTAGCCTATTTATGAACTGTTAATGGCAGTTGGAACTAACCTGTAACCTCTCAACTCTCTAAATCTTCGATAATCTTGGTCAACTTCCATTGCTGCCATCAATATCTTGCTTTTTATTGATTTTGATGATTGCAAGAACATTTTTGTGTCTTTGGGCAAACAATGTCCTCCTACACCATCTCGAGGCTCAAGTATGTTCACATTCCATTTGGTATTCAGGGCGTCCCTTAATTCTCCGAAATTGACATTATTCGCCTGACAGTAAAGGTAGAGATCTTCAGAGAACGCTATTTGCATATATCTGTCAGCATTTTCAATTATTTTAGTCAATTCTGCAATTTCTATTTCAGATACAGGATGCATTGGAATACCAAGACCATTTTTTCTAGATTTTTCCTGGTTATTATAATTAGTAATGTTATCATTGAATTCCAGAGCCTCGTTACCACTATCGTAAAATTGTAGTCCTATTTTTAGACAGCAATCACTTACTCCCCCTATTACTCTAACCTGATTCACGCCATGTACATCCTCTTCAAGTGAATACCACCTATGAGGAGCATGAGCCACATGAAGTCTGTGGTTTAGAATTTCAAATATTTTCTTTGAAGTTCCTTTGGGAACTGTACTTTCTATGGAAACAAGCGAACCATTTTTGGCTTCTCTTGATATTTTTTGAGCGAGTGAGTATAAGCCATCTACATAAGGTGTATATTCATCATTGGGATCGTGGGTAGACACACACAATATAAAAACATCGATGTCATCAAACCGTTTTATGCTTTTTATTCCATAATTTTTTTCTGCATATTCTACTCTTCGGCGGTTTATATCATATCCAAATGTTTCAAATCCCCTATTTTTTACATACTTTGCAACAGGCAAGCCTAGTTGCCCAAGTCCAATAACTAAAACTTTTTTTATTTGAGACCCTAATTCTGTGTGCATTTTTGCTGATACTAAAGATTCATAATATAATTATTAAAGCCTTAAGATGGAATAAAACGTAAGTTAATCACTAAAGAAATTTCTATTTAGTTCTTATAGAACTTTATGTAGAAAATTGAAGCCTCTCATTTATCCTGGATATTGTTATTTTAACGGGGAATCTCTTTTTGGTTAAACATACTTGCTAGATATAAATAATCTAGTAGAAATAATAGATATGTGATAAGAATTGGTTTAATAGGCAAAACAAACACTGGCAAAACTACTTTCTTTAATTCTGCTACCTTGGGCAATGAAGAAATTGCAAACTACCCTTTTACAACAAAAAAACCAATTCATGGAAATGCTCATGTAATCACCTTATGTGTACACAAAGAATTTGGGGTGGAAGACAAACCTCGGAATTCATTATGTAAGGATGGTTGGAGATTTATTCCTGTAGAGTTGATAGATCTTCCTGGTCTCATAAAAGGTGCCTGGGAAGGTAAGGGTCTTGGTAATCAGTTCTTGTCAGTTGCTGCACAATCTGATGTATTACTCCACATTGTCGATGCATCTGGAAGCATTGATGCATCTGGAAAAATAGCAGAGGCCGGAGCAGGTGACCCAATTGCGGATGTATCGGATATTGAAGAAGAACTGGTTTTGTGGTATCTGAAATTATTTGAAGGGAATCGAGAAAAGATTTCAAGGATGACAAATACCGGCATGGACACAGCTCGTGCCGTTACTGAAATTTTTGGTGGAGTAGGGGTAAAGGAATGGCACGTAAGAAAATCAATCATTGAAAATAATCTAACTGATCGGAACATACATGAATTAGATTCTGATGAAAGTAGAAGATTTGTATCTACTCTCAGAGAGATATCAAAGCCTTCGCTAATAATTGCAAATAAAATAGATCTACCACCCGCTGCGGAAAATTTCAAGAGACTTCGTGAACACAATAAACATATGTTTGTAATTCCGTCAAGTGCTGATGCTGAACTTACTCTGAGGAGAGCTCAGAATAGAGGTTTGATAAAATATTCTCCCGGAGATGAAATATTCGATATTTACGAAAAGACTGTACTCAATGAGAAACAAAAGTGGGCACTTAATTTTATCAGGAAGGATGTGTTGGGTGAATATCTTAGAACTGGAGTACAGTTTGCATTAAACATCGCTGTTTTCAAGTTATTAAATATGAATGTTGTATATCCAGTTTCAGATCCAAATAAATTGTCAGATAAGAAGGGTAACGTACTTCCTGATGCCTTTTTAATGAAAAATGGTTCCTCCGTACAGGATCTTGCAAGTGATATACATACCGAATTGTCCAAAGGCATTGTATATGCCGTAGATGTCAGAAATGGCTTAAGGTTACCTGGTGACTATCAAATAAAGGACCGGGATGTTCTATCTATAGTTTCGACCATGATAAAAAAATAGATATTACCAAACTATAACTAGGATTATACAACTACAAATTTTCGCCTTACCGTGTAGAGTATTGTGTTTAAGGCAGTACAAATGATGATTATCTACATTAGAAGGGTAAATCTAAATTAATTACAGGTACGATCTTTGGTATTTTACTTCTTATAATCATTCAGAATGTCTCTATATCTTACATCTCTATATGCGATGTACTTTACATATTCCCCATAAGTCATTTCTAAATTGCAAAATTGACATTTCACAAAGCTAAAATCATCTGAAAGCTCGGCGGGCTTCTTACAATCAGGGCAGACTATCTTCATGTTATTATCAACCTAAATTCCAACAAATAAGCGTTAAGTAGACTCGGATGGTCTAGTTGACGGAAATTCCTAATGCGCCATTAAACTGCCTTTAGTTGCTTAACTATTGGTTGTCTTGCCTTTCGAAATACTCTAAATCCACATATGCACTTTATTTCAGGCAACTTGGAAAGCTCTTCATTAGAAACCGGAGTACCGCATCTCATACATTCGTAAATTACACTACCTATGGTATTTTCGCTAGCCACAATTATCATTATGTGAATTGAAATTTAATTGTTTTTCTTGTAAATTCCACTTGGATCCAAATCTAAGCAGTATGTACTATACAATCTGCTGTTAACATGGATAATCATTTAAGGGACTTGATTACTGCCTCTTCCATCTCTTTCATGCATGCGGTGAAGTCTTTTGGATTACTTTTCAACATCCCACCTGACGCAAATTCATGCCCTCCTCCTTCAACGAGAAAGGCTGCTATCTTGCTACATGAAAGTCTGTCTGAATTCCTTCTTATACTAACTTTTCCAAGCCGATTAATGAGCATAACGAGGTCAACATTCAGGTTCGAGAATAGCTCATGAGAAAAAAGGCTTGCCTGAACGTAGGGGAAGGTAAATACAAAGGCCACGTCAAATGACAGGATTTTCTTTATTGTTAAGGTCTTCAGTGATTCTCTTTTTTGAAAATCCGCAACTTTTAGGAACCTTAAATAATCCATTTGCATATCAAAATCCCACAGTACCCCCTTCGAAGCTTTATGTACCAGAAATTCAAGTTTTTTTCTAGAATTTACACTATTTCTGTAAAAATGGATTAATTCAGAGACCCTGGAATCATGGCTTTTGATATTGGTCATAAAGTCCGAGCTGTGAGCCATCAACTTTAATTGCTCAGCAATTTTGTTCTTGTACATGAGTTTTTCATACATGATTTCGGTGGCACATTTTTTTCCAGATGAATTATGAAAAAGCTTACACAACTTTCTAATTGACATAATCGATTTTTTTTGCCAGGGATGATGATCAATCCAGATAACAGACCATTTTCTCTTTTTCAGATATTGTATCAAGTCCACGCACAATGCAGATACTTTTTCATCATTTATGCCAAGATCAGAAATAACCACAAGGCCCTTCGTTGACTTCTTAGATTCATTTTTTATGTAATCAAACATTTTTTTAAAATTATCCAATCCATAGTTATAGAATGAAAGATTAGCTCTGGGAAATTTCATCAGGGCAACGGAAGCAGAATATATGCCGTCAATATCTGCTTCATGAGAGCATATTATTACACGCATTTGCTGGTGTAGATGTATGAACTGAATATGTATTTAATGTGGCACTGTCTCACCTGTTATCTTCCGTCTTCAACAAATGAACAAGCCTTGTCTGGGCTTGGATGAAATACTTACAATTGGTGAGTTGGTATCATGATTTACCAGATTATAAGTATAATTTTATATTTGATAGAATTTGTCAAATATTACAAATCCCATCATGTACTATTCAATTGAAAAAAGGATAACTGCTAGAACTGTATACCTTATTGTTTTCTATGTATCTGCAATCTTTATGACCACGATTACATTTTATGCATTATATCATAGCATGATTGAGTATGCTGCAACTGGAAAAATTGTGATAGGAGAGATTTTAGTAAAAACAGAATTTCCATTCAAGGGACTTTCAAAACTGGTTACCTACCTCATGATTGTGTCAGTGATTTCATGGTACTGTGTTACCAAATTAGGTGGCGACAAAGTAAAGGAGGTTTCGCCGGCTCTCCGCTCAATACTCCAGCTAATCGTTTTGGTATTAGTAGTAGTTTCACTGTATGAATTTGTCTACAATTTTGTCGTATGGAGTTCCTTGATAACGCTCAATGCCCTAGGTGGGAGCATTAATTTAGATGGCATTAGTATTCCTTATCCAAACCCTCAAACACCATGGAATCTGGTTTTTGCAACAAAGATGTCTTTGGCTGCCTTCTTGATTTCCGCTCATGGATTCTACATCATTTCAAAGAAAAGGTAAGACTTTATCCTAAATTTTCTGTGATAAACACTATCTAAAAGTCTTCATCATTGAGTTCCTTTTTAGTCAAAGTTATATGCCCGTTTTTTTACTCACAAAGTAGTAAGATGACCTCTAGAGAAAATTCTAAAGACCAAATTTCAGCTGAACAAAAAATCAGTGAGATGCTCCAGCAATCAAAAATACTAGAAGCTTACATGAATGACATTTTAACGAAGGAATCAACAGTAACTAGACTTATAACAGAGGCCCATCTGGCTTCAGAGGCAATTCACGAATTGTCTTCTACTAATCAAGAGGAATCTCTCGTCCCAATAGGGATTGGAGTATATCTCAAGGTCACAGTTCCACAAGTAAAAAATTTGCTTGTTAGTGTAGGCTCAGGCGTTACTATTGAAAAGTCTAAGGAAAATGCGAAAAATTATGTTGAGTTAAAAATTAAGGAATTTGATCTTGCATTAAAACAATTACAATCGCAAAAAGAGCAGGTTGCAATGCGGATGAATCAACTCCAAAATGAAGTAAATACTGAAATGCAAAAATCCCAGAGAGCTCCAAATTCATAAGAGGCAGGATTGCACTCCGTTTGTTTGAAAAATTAAGAAAAATATTTTCTGAAACCACAAAGAATCTTGGTCAAAAATCATTTTCTAAAAAGGATATCGAGTCCATTATTGACGAATTGCAGATTAGTCTTATGGAAAATGATGTAGCTCATGAAATTGTTGATGAAATGACGTCCAAAATAAAAACAGAAATGTTGGATTTGAAGCGCGAAGGGAACGAAAATTCCGATGAGGTAATCACGACAAAATTATACTCTTTTTTACACGAGTTATTCTTGTCGACTAACACCAAGACAAATGTTATTCAATCTATTTTGGAAAAGAAAAAATCAAAAGCTGGTCCATATTCTATTATCTTTCTTGGTATCAATGGTACAGGTAAAACTACCACTATTGCAAAATTTTGTAAATTGTTAAGGGATCGGGGCATTTCGGTTGTTTTGGCAGCAGCAGACACACACAGAGCAGGTGCTATCGAACAGATAACGCATCACGGTAACAATCTTAATGTTAAAGTAATCTCACAAAGATATGGCGCTGATCCTTCGGCAGTAGCAAGAGATGCATTAGAACATGCAAAAAAGAATTACATTGATGTTGTATTGATCGATACCGCTGGGAGAATGCAAACTTCAAAGAATTTAATGGAGGAAGTTAGTAAGATAATCCGAGTTACAAAACCTGATATGAAAATATTTGTTGGTGACTCTCTGGCGGGGAACGATACTGTTAACCAAGCACGAGAATTTTTTCAATATACGAAGTATGATGGTTCGATATTAACAAAAAGTGATGCTGACTCCAAAGGCGGTGCAGCCATATCAATTGCTTATTTGACAAATAAGCCTATCTTATATCTTGGAATGGGACAGGGATATGGAGATTTGGAAGAATTTGAACATGACCGATTTCTTGATTCTATTTTCAAAGATAGAGTTTATGAAAAAACTGGTGAACAGCTGACAGCGAGCGAAGTATCTTCTATTGAAGATAGTAGCAAAAAGGAATCTGTAATTGAGATTCCAAGTATGGAGCCAAAATCCGATACCACTAAACAGGCAACATCAGCTAACAATGTTCATAAATTGATGGAGACCGAGAAACTAACATCAATTCCGCCAATATTAGAAGCAGAATCAAAACATATTAAAGATAATCAGAAATTTATTGATGGACAATTAAATCTTAATTCAGAGAAAGAGAAAATGGAATCAAATGCGGAGATAAATGAACCAAAATCAAAAGGTGGGTCATTTTTCAACAAGTACTTTAAAGATAATAAAGATAATGACAAAAAAGATACTGATAATGGTAAACAAAATACAATTGATAATATTAAAACTAAAAAAGAAAAGAATAAGAAGGAAAATAAGACTAAATCTGAATCTGAAAATGAAAAGGAGAAAGATGGAGTTGTTTATTTGACTGATGATGATATAAATGATCTCATTAAGTAAGAAATATCTCACTAGCATTGAGGATTTGACTGTTGAGGAGATTCTAAATTTAATTGAACATGCAATAGAGTTTAAGATGAATAAAGATGGGAACAGTAGCAATCAATCCTTATCTGGGAAGACGCTTGCACTAATGTTTGAAAAACCATCCACTAGGACGCGCTTGAGCTTTGAAACTGCCATGTTTCAACTGGGTGGTAATACAATCTATCTAAATTCCAATGATCTTCAACTATCTAGAGGTGAATCTATTGAAGATACTGCTAGAACACTCTCATTGTACGTAGATTGTCTGGTGGCAAGAGTTTACTCTCATAACACAATACTAGAATTGGTACAAAATTGTAAGATTCCTGTAATTAATGGCCTATCTGATTTATATCATCCATGTCAGATTTTGGCTGATCTTATGACTATTCTAGAACACAAAAAGAGCTTTGAAGATTTAACACTAGCTTGGGTTGGGGATGGCAATAATGTCTGCAATGACATGTTAATCGGATGTGCAAAAATGGGAATTAATATCAATGCTGCCATTCCACAAAGCTACGAGCCTCCACAACCAATACTTGATCTAGTAACTAAAGTATCAAAATTAAACAACTCAAGTTTTACTATAGTACGGGAACCAATTGATGCTGTAAAGAATGCGGATGTAGTAGTTACAGATACATTCATTTCTATTGGAAACGAAAAAGAAGATGATAAGAGAAGAGCTACTTTTATTCCAAAGTATCAAGTAAACGGAAAACTCATGAATTATTCAAAAGATGATGCAATTTTTATGCATTGTTTGCCCGCAAAACGAGGACAAGAAGTAACGTCTGATGTCATAGACGGAAAAAAATCTGTCGTCTGGGACGAGGCAGAGAATAGACTCCATGTACAAAAATCACTCCTCGCCAGTTTACTTGGTTAATTTATGATAGTTTTTATTAGAACTAATTATCTTCAAACGATATTTTCTTCAAGTTTTTACATATATTACTACTAGATTAAGTATGATGTCACATGAACAGTAACGATTATACTAGCATTCCATAGAATTCATTAGATTAGTAACAGAATTAGTAGTACTACGGTTGAGAACTAGATTTGGTCTTTATCCGATTTATTGTAGTTGTTATGTTTTCTTTAGATCTATCTACATTCTTTTTCTTTCTTCCTACCTCGTTAAAGTATTTTTCCAAGAGCAGTCTGTAGTTTTTTATGGTCTTGATCTGTTTCTGTGGACTAGGAGAGCCTTCAGAACGGCGGTTCGCTATCGACTTTTGAGGACTACTATTCTCAATAATTTGAATTAGTTTACCGGGAGGCATCTTTATTTTCATCTTCTCTAAATCTTCACTAATGTCTGAACTGGATAAATACTTCAAAGATTTGCCATCTTTCTTATTCATCGCTGTATTAACGAGTGCTCCTATTAATTTGTGGGCGATTCTGAAAGGGATCTTGTGATTCATAACTAGCACCTCAGCTATGTCAAGAGCTATTGCGTAACTGGTGTTTGATGCTTTGACCATGACATCTTTGTTCACTGTAAGAGAAGCAATAACGTCATTTACTATCTCCAATGACGAGGATACTATGTCAACCGAGTTCCAAAATGGAACCTTTGTATCCTGTAAATCTCTGCTGTACCCGGAAGGCAGTGATTTGAGAATTGTCATAATACTTGTAAGGTTTCCGATTACAATCGCGGTTTTTGATCTTATCAATTCCAGTGGATCGGGGTTTTTCTTTTGTGGCATGGCACTAGAAGTTGATGCATGCTTGTCATGAATTTCTATGAATCCAAATTCTTGCGAAGACCAAATTATCATGTCCTCAGCAATTCTACTTAATGTTATCATTATTGAACATAAATCTGATACAAACTCAATAATGAAATCTCTTGAAGAAGTCGCATCTATTGTATTTGAAATTAAATTATCAAAGCCCAATAGTTTTGCAGTCATCTTTCTATCAATTGGAAAAATTGATCCTCCTATAGGACCAGCACCCAGTGGAGATTGATTTATCCTATTGTATAATGAAAACAATCTATCTATTTCTCGCATCAAGCTTTCAGAATATGCCAGCAAATAGTGAGCAAAGTTTCCAATCTGGGCTTGTTGTAGATGAGTGTAAAGAGGCATTATTGAATCCAAATTTTCTTCGGATTTTTGTAATAGTAATCTAACGAGATTATTCAGCTGAAATACGATATCAATTAAATCATCTCTTGCTTTGATTCTAATATCTGTTATTACTTGATCGTTTCTTGATCTTCCTGTTTGGACTTTACCTCCAACGTCAACTCCAATTTTTCTAATTAATTGAGCTTCAAGCGCTTCATGAATATCTTCAAATCCTTCTTTTGCCAGTTTATCTGGATGGCGCAGGATACGATCTAGCTCATTTACAATTTCTACAAGTTCGTCCTTACTTAATAAGCGAATATCATGAAGCATTATCACATGTGCTTTGGTACACAAAATATCATAATAGAGAATTTTATCATCAATGTCAATTGAGGACAGGAAACTCAATGCACGTTTATCAAGATCTTGTTTGTGTCTTGATCTATACATGATGAAAACAAACTATTACTAGACTTATTTATTGATATATAATATTGATTTTTTATGGCCCATGATTGGGATGGGATCTTGATGATGGATCAATAAAATCAATAGTTATATAGTATAAAAATAAATTCTCTACATATATGAGTCAGGAAATTCAACAGTTACGAAAGTCAATATTTGATGAACTCACAAAGATTGTAGACCCAGAAATCGGAGTTTCCATCATGGAATTAGAACTTATAGATAAGGTAGACATCGAAGAAGGAAAGGTAAAAATAGACTTACACCTGACAAGCCCCTTTTGTCCTGCAATATTTGGTTTTAAGATTGCTCAAGACATACGCGATAATGTCTACAAGATTCAGGCTGTAACGGAATCGAAGGTAAATGTAAGCAATCACTTTATGGCCGATGCCATAAACAAACAGGTTAATGAAAGTAAATTACCCTCAAAATAGTTCGCCCAGGCTAAAAATCTGAACTAACTATTATTGTCACTATTTTCTTCTTTGTCTGTTATTATTTCAATTTTTTTTGCCGGCTCTTTGTTATTTTTTGAAATACCTAGCATGTAGGATCTTAGCAACTGAATACCCAAGGCAGGGTCTACACCTTTTGGACATACTTTGCTGCACGATCCTGCAAAGTGACATCTCCATATCCCGTGTCTATCATCGACTATGTTCAATCTGTTCTTTGATTCATCCCTTGTGTCCGCATAATATCTGTATTGTTGAGCCAAAGCTTGAGGACCAGGAAATCTCAAATCCGTACCGACGGTTGGGCATGCAGAATTACATAATCCGCATTTTATACAGTATGAGAATTGAAGATACTTGTCTACATCTTCTGGTGATTGGTAAAATGAAAATGTCTTTTTTTCAGTATCATTTTCAGAATTATCTTTGCTCTGGATGTAAGGTTGCATTTCTTTATGATGGTTAAAGAAAAGCGAGAAATCAGTAACCAGATCTCTTATTATAGGAAAATTTGCTAAAGGTTCACATTGAATCGTTGATGTTTCCAATTCGGTGATTTTAGTGTAACAGGCCAATTTAGGCATCCCGTTAATTTTCATCCCACACGAACCACATGATGCCATCCTGCAAGAATATCTGATGGCTACACTCGGATCGACGTAACTTTTTGCATACAATAATGCATCCAATACAGTAGTCCATCTTTTGTATGGTACTTTAAAAGTGTCATAATGCGATCCTGTTTTTTGTCCCCTATTTTCTCTATATACTTTTAGTGTTATCGTCTCTTCATTTTTATTCTTAGTATTACTCAATATTACAAATCACAATCCATTTACCAATATTATTGTTCTAGTTCCATAAGCAATTAGCGCAATCATTGCAGAAATGGTGACAACTGTAACCATATTTTCCCAGCGTTTGTTCTGTCTTAATTCCAGCAATATTATTCTTATTCCATTAAAACCATGAACGGAAATCAGTACAAGGATTGACTCAAGGAGGAGAACATACATGATATTCTTGTAATTTGCAATAATGTAATCGTATTCAAGACTCAATTCAAATGGAACTATGAGCCTCATGAGAATATGGACAGCAACCACAAAAATTGCAGCAACACCTGTAATGTAATGAATCTTCATTATTTGACTTTCTTTTAGTACTCTGTGGCTTTCCATGATTACTCTCCAAACAAAATATTAAATCCATAGAACATTGCAGCCGCAGATAGAATCAGTGCAATCCAAATTCCAGACTTTTGTCTATAATTTAACGATGAGGGACTGTAAGGATAGTCGGGTCTACTAGGAGACCCCAATCCGATACCTACATGAGTAAAGATTAGACGAATACCGTTTGCGGAATGAAATGTACTTGCTCCTATTACCATAATTAGGAACATATGTCCCCACACTGTCTGAGTTAGTTCTAAAAATGATTCCCACGCATTTTGACCATTAACTATTGTACTAGTTTCATACACATGTCCGATGAAGTATATCAGAAGAAAGACCCCTGTTAATCTCTGAAACCAATAGGAAATACGTTCCCATCCATATCTCGATGGATTGAGCCATCCCTTTAATCCTTCCAAATTATTGCGACTTGGTTGCTCGATCTCTTTCATCAGTATTTTCTCTCTGCTGGGACATACCTTGTTAAAGTTACCGGATGCCATGAAAATTGAGGTTCATCATCGATCTTATAGTATGCTAATGTGTGCCTTAAGAAATTAACATCATCTCTATTAGGATAATCCGTCCTGGAATGTGCACCTCTTGATTCTCGCCTGTTCAACGCACCTATAATTATTATTTCTCCTATTCTCAATAATGAATCTATCTCCATTACATTAATGAAATTTGTGTTATATTCCTTTGCGCTATCATCAACGTGCTTCCAAGCCAATTTTCTAAGCTCTCTAACTTTATTTAGACCCTCTACGAGGTCATTTTCATTTCTAAAAATATATGTCTTAACATCCATCAAATCAGTAAACTCCTTTCTAACATCATACGGGTTTACCTGACCTCTTCCCCTGAAAATCCCATCAAATATTCTCTTTTCTTCTACCTGAATCTTGTTATCTGCTATGCTAAGGGTCATGTCTTTTTTCTTCCCTGCATAATCAGCCGCCAATCTTCCCGTTATACTTCCCCAGACTAAACATTCAGAAGTAGAATTTGCTCCAAGTCGATTTGCTCCATGAAGACTGTTACATGCGGCCTCACCCGCTGACCACAAGCCATTCATCTCCGTTTCACCGTCAATATTTGTGTGAATTCCACCCATCATGTAATGACATACCGGTCTTATCTCTATGGGTTCACTTATTATATCGACGCCTGAAAATTTGATACCTATCTCTCTAATCCCGGCTAATCTCTCCTTTACTCGCTCTCCTCCCAAATGTGTGAGATCTAATTTGAGACAATCAACACCAGTTTCATGTTTAAATCCTCTCCCATTCTCGATTTCTTTTATCATTGATCTGGAAACTACGTCACGAGGAGCAAGTTCTAATTTTTCTGGCGCGTAATTTTTCATAAATCTTTCACCCAGGTTATTAATAAGATAGCCTCCTTCTCCCCTGGCCCCTTCAGTTATAAGAATACCTGATGGAAGAATTCCTGTAGGATGGAATTGAACAAATTCCATATCCTTTAACGCCAGACCAGATCTGTAAGCCATATCCAGACCGTCAGGAGTAGAAGAATACGCATAAGTTGAAAAACTGTAAAGCCTACCAGCTCCACCAGTGGCAATGATACCGGAGTTAGATTTGAAAACATTGAAGTTACCACTTTTCATCTCTATCGCAGTAACACCGGCAAAATTATTGTTCCCATCATCTAGTATTGAAGTACAAAACCATTCATTGTAAAAGTGAATGTTATCATGTTTTAGACACGTATCATATAGTGTCTGCATTTCATAGAATCCAACTTTATCCTGTGCATATGTTGCCCTTGGGAAAGAATATCCTCCGAACTTCCTCTGATCAATCCTGCCATCATGCCTTCTTGACCATGGCATTCCCCATTTGTCCAATTGATATATTTCATTCGGTATTTCATGAGCATGTTTTTCGGCAACATCCTGATCGCAAAGAAAGTCACTACCTCTGATAGTATCATAAATATGGGATTCAATGTTGTCACCCTCATCAGAGAACAGGACTGCGGCAGTTCCACCTTCAGCTGAAACGGAGTGTGAGCG
>JBHENS010000008.1:14141-32929 GCA_046261955.1 Nitrososphaeraceae archaeon
CTGGACTTTTGAAATTACTCCTATGTTCAGTCCCTCGTTTCTCATAGCACAGGAAATAGCAGCTCGCAATCCTGCCAAACCCGTGCCTATGATCAGCACATCATGTGATATACGGTCCGTCAATTAATTATTGCAACCTCAACCATTATCCTTTACGTTGACGTCTGTATCTCGTAATAAATATATTATTCTTTTTTTTATTGGGATAAAAAAAATATAAACATGAAATATTAATGATGACACAGTTTATTTGTGAGGAACCATTTTTCACTAAAGATGACCCTGAATTGTACTGGCAAGGTTCTTTTGACAACCAATACTTCAGACGATGGAATTGCAAACGCTGCAAAAAAGAAATTGATAGAAAATGGCATAAACGAGTCACAGATAATGTTAGGGCACGACATTCAGGTGCTCGAAATAGATGATCTCTATGTTAGCTATGATCCACCGGATTTAGTAGTGCGAATCGTATATGATAAGAAGGAAAATGGTATGATAAAGATGAAGAATATCCGGATGATCAAGATTTAGAGCAAATAATAGACAATTAAACGAATAAATAAATGAAAGAACTTTAAATTATCTGGTCCAAGTATTTTGCAATTTCAGCAATACTTTGCTTTTGTTCCTTTAATCCTGTTTTGATGGTAACAACACCTTTTTTGAATTCGTCAAGGCTCACTATTATGATTGCGAGTGCATTCTTTAAGGAGGCCTCATGAAACTGTTTACTGATGGTCCTTCCGTTTATATCGTAATTAGTAGAATATCCGAGATCTCTCAAAATTGAAACTACTTCTAACGCATGTTTTTTTTCTTTCTTTGAGTCATATGCGACATAAATCAGTGGTCTTTTTAATATTTTAGTAGATTTGTCTTTAATTACAGATAATATCCTTTCCACTCCTCCAGCAGCACCAGTCGCAAACAAATCCTTTCTTCCAAATGCCTCTGTCAACTTGTCATATCTACCACCGCCAACCAGTGACCCCACTTGTGAAGAAAGTTCTTTAGCTTCAAAAACCATCCCGGAATAATAATCAAGACCGCGTACAATCCGAAAGTCAACCATCATGTTTTTTACCCGTCTAGATTTTAGCGAATCAATCAATTCCTGCAGATTGCCTGCCGATTTAAATTCCATTAACTTATCATTATCCAATATTTTATCTGGTCGATCGGTAACGGAAACAAATTTGATAAATTCTTGCAATTTGATAGAGTCGAGCTTTCCTGCATATTCATTAATGATTTGATCTGAACTTTTTTTAGATAACTTATCAATAGCCCTCATCATCTCACTTATCACAGAATTATCTGTTATCCCAAGATAGTTTGAGAGATATTCTTCTAATATTGATCTGTGATTTATCAAGATAACAAAATCAATTTTCAATTTACTCAAAAATGATGAAACAAAGTCTATCACTTCTGCGTCAGCATCTACATTGGAGGATCCAAATATTTCAACGTCCCATTGATGAAAATATCTATACCTACCAAGCTGTGGCTCGTCATAACGCCAGACACCTCCAAATGACGATAATTTTGCTGGAAGTTTAAGATCTCTACGCATAGAAACAAACCTTGACAGTCCAATAGTTAGATCAAACCGTAATGCAATGTCTCTGCCTCCTTTATCTGTAAAACTATATGTTTCTTGAATTATTGATGGCCCACTTTTCGCTTCAAGGGTAGATAATAGTTCTAAAGTTGATGGTTCGATTTGATTAAAATCAAAGATTTCTGCAGTTTCGACAAACTTGTCTCTGATATAGGAAATATTTCTTAATTCCTCATATTGCAAATCCCTCATTCCTCGCGGAAGGTCTAACTTCACAATCATGAGGATCGTGCGTCATCATTTAGATTTTGCGATTAGTTATAATAAACCTGGACAAAAACAAAGATTATTGTCAGGCGGTTTCAAATATCTTGAGCACATAACAGACGCATTTATTGAGGCGTGGGGCGACAGTTTAGAAGAAGCTTTTTCCTACGCCGCCACAGCTACAGTTAATGTAATGTTTGAAATCAAAAATGTCAAAGGAACCAGCAAAACTGATTTCCAGGTAGAAGGGGAAGATTATTTAGAATTATTGTTCAACTGGTTAGAAAAAGTGCTTTTACTTATTTCAATAGATAATCAACTAATTTCAAATTTGGAGATAAAGATCTCGAAGCTGGATACAAAGTACCGTCTAGCTGGATCGGGGATGGCTGAATCAATAGATATGTCAAAACACAATTACAGGACAGAAATAAAGGGCATCACCTATCATGAAATGGAAGTTCTCCAGGAAGATGGTCAATACAAAGTCAGATTCATGCTAGATCTCTAACTAGAAACAAGATTCAAGATATTTTAATTATAGACCTTTGGTTCTAGTTCGATAGTTCATCTAACCAATCCCTGATTTTGAAAATCTTGGCATTACAAGATTTAAATATGAATTCCGATCATAAATTGTAACAATGAGTTCAAATCCCGATAAACCTGCACTAGTTGAATTGTCTGAAAAGAACTTTGACGAAATTATCGGTGGTAATAAACCGGTCCTTGTTGATTTTTGGGCAACATGGTGTGGCCCATGTCAGTTCATGCTTCCAATCTTCGACAAGCTCGCAAAAAAATATGAAGAAAAAGTTGTTTTCGGTAGACTAAATGTAGATGATAACCAGGGAGTCGCAATGAGGTTTGACGTTTATGCAATTCCCACGTTCATTGTATTTATGAATGGGAAACTTGTCGAAAAAGCTGTAGGCGCAGTTGGTGAAAAGGGACTAGAAGGATTATTGGAAAAGTACCAGTAAAGGAACTAATTTCGAATTCCAACGACAGGTAACTTGTTGCATATAAGAAACTTATTTCATATATATCCAAACGCAGGATCTACTTCACGTTTCTTGGACAATATGAAATTAAAAACTTGCTGTTCTTCTTCATTAAACCTATCAGAGAATCTTTCTAGTAAAATTCTTGCTTCCCTGCTATTAAGGTCAGTATAGAATATATCGCCTTCGTTTATCTGTCTACCGACAGTGGGTTCTTTTATGGATAGTGCAACCTCCGTTCCTTTATCTGCAACATCGAGATTTTTCCCTTCATTTTGTATTTGATGTATTACTCCAATTTTCTTACCTTTTTCATTCATCACAGAAATCTTTTGTCTCAATTTACCAACCAAAATTTCGGCGCCAAATACCGCAGGGTTATTTCTTCTGAAAACATAACCTTTCAAGAATTGAAATTTACAGATTGGCGGTATTTCATTAAATATAATTGAATCCTCATGAACCTTTTCATAAGTTACCCATTCTGAGTAACTTCTTACTAAATTATAAATTATTTTTTCGTTAAAAATTTTTATCTTTCGCTCGAATGCTTCCTTCTCAGCATCTTCAAGGACTTTTACATTGAATCCTAGCACTACTCCAAGGTAACGATCTTTTTCCCTAACCGCAGAAGCAGAAAGAATATCTCTACGTATAATATTACCGAGATCCGCGGATCTAATTGGAATATTTTCCTTTTTCAGTAGTTCAGTAATAGCTTCAATAGAACCTATAGTATCGCATCTTAGAATTATCCCATTTGATTCTGTCTGTATTATTGCTGACCTTATCTCAGATTCAATACTAGATCTTAGTTTTTCTTCATCCTCTGGATTTTTGACAACATAGAGCGGACTTCCAGCAAGTACGCCTTCAAGGTCGGGAGAAGTGATTTTTAATCCCGCAGCTGCAATAACCTTGTCAACATGTCTGAATTTATCCCTCGGATCCCTCATTTCATCGAGTGGTTTTGGTAACAGTAAAGCCTTGATTTTGGTAGTGGTAACACTATCTTTTTTACCAACCACAATTCTATCACCTTGTTTTAGGGTACCGTCTAGAAGGATAATATTTGCTGCTGGTCCTAATCCAATTTCATCATTGACTTCTAGGACAATTCCCTTTGTTTCAGTTTCATGACGTTCTAACCTTTTTGACATATATTGTTGAGTCAATCCAACAAGAACCGCTAGTAGCTCTGGTATACCAGTTCCTTTCGTAGCACTTACCGGAACTATAGCGAGTTCTTTTGTAAAATCTTTGACACGCCAAAATGCCTCAGAAACATATCCTAGTCGAGAGAGGGCACCAACCACAGTATAGACTTTTTCATCCAGAAACGACAGAATTGTAGAGTCTTGTATTTTCAATTGATCTGCAATTAGAATAGAGCTGTTTTTTTTCCAGCCCGATATTTGGTCTATCTTATTAAGCGCAATCACAAAGGGTACTTTTCTATTTTTTAATATATCCAGACTTTCAATTGTTTGGGCCTCAAGTCCTTTATTCACGTCTACCACAACTATTGCAATATCTGCAGCCGAACCACCTCTCATGCGAAGATTTGCAAAGACTTCGTGACCGGGAGTATCGATTACAAGTAAACCTGGAACTGGATTTTCTGACTTTGATAATTTATCAAACAATTTTCCTGTTATTTCTTTGATCGTTTCGATTGGGAAATAACTTGCACCAATATGCTGCGTTATCCCGCCTACTTCTCTGGATTGAACTGCTGTTCCACGAATCTTGTCAAGTAGCGATGTCTTACCAGAATCTACATGACCTAATACTACTACGACTGGTTGGCGAAGTTCCACTTAATTAAAAAGGATTTTAGACTCTTTTATGAAGCTTTCAGCTGAGTCAGAAGCATGTATTATGTTATCAGTAAAGCCGATCCCAAAATCTCCTCTAATTGTTCCTGGTAGGGCTTCCGTTGATTTGGTGTTTCCAACCATCAATCTTACCGTTGAGATTGCATTGGTTCCCTCTAAAATACACCCAACAGTCTTGCCAGAACAAATGAATGAAACCAGCTCATTAAAAAAATGCTTATCTCTGTGGACCTCATAAAACTTTTTTGCTGTGTTCTCATCAAATTGAAATGATTTGAGACTCACTATCTGGAAGCCTTTCTCCTCGAACCTTGAAATAAGTTTTCCAACCAGCCCCTTCTTAAAGCCATCAGGCTTTACAACAATGAGGGTTTGTTCTAGATTAGACATTATTATTCCTTATTTTTTAACCTTAATTCCGCCTTTGACGTACTTTCGTGTCCACTTGAATTTTCTGGGGTCACGTTTTAACCTCATGTTTTTCTTACATTTTGGCGAGCATGTCCATTGAATAGATCCATCGTTTTTTATCAACATCATACCTTCATGTGTAGGTATATGTTTTCCACAAAAGAAACAATTACGTAGAGAAGTGGCAGCTTTACTCATTTAACATCACTATTTTATCTTTCTAGCCTCTCTTTCAGTCTCTCTCAGCATGAGGATATCTTTCATTCTAACGGAGCCTTTTACATTTCTTGTAAGAATTCGACCTTTGTCCTTTCCTTCTAAGACCTTTACCCTAACTTGGATTACTTCGCCGGCTATGCCTGTTCTACCCACTATTTGGATAACTTCTGCTGGGGTTACCCTTACTTCTGCAGCTTTACTCAATAGTAATATCACTCCTTCTTGTCTTTAATAGTGGATAATGTTTCAATTACCTGGTCGATTATATGTTGACCTTCACCTGCATCAATTATTGTTGCTGCAGCAGACCCAACTTCAATTCCCAGCGATTCGCCTAATTGTTGCTTACTAGGTACAAAAATATACGGAGTGTTTCTCTCTTCACATATTATAGGGAGATGTGCGACGACTTCTGGGGGTTGAACATCCTCAGCTATTACCACCAGTTTGCCAATTCCTCTTTCTATTGCCTTTGTGGTTTCATTGGTTCCTTTTCTAACACTTCCACTTTGTTTGGCTACTCTAACTGCCTCATACACTGCATTCACAAGATCTTTTGGAGTTTCAAATTTTACATAAAACGGTTTACTCATTTTATAATCCATCACCCATTGGGATCATCTTTAATCTACTGAATAGAAGTAGAGGCGTATTAAAAATGTTGCCGAGCAGAATATTATTTTTCACATAGAGTTTCCTTAACTAGTCGTGTGTACTCATTAACCTTGGAATTAATGAGTAATTCATCAGCAGATTCTCCATAAATTCTGATTAAAGGCTCGGTGCCACTGGGGCGAAGCATCAACCAGCTTTCTTCATCAAACCAAATCTTTACACCATCAAGTGTTTCAATCTTAACCGGGCTACCATGATTTTTCAATATGTCCATCACTTTTTCAATCAATCCCATCTGAGCACATTGAAATTTGGACTTGTATTGGTAAACCTGAGGGAGAGAAGAGAGTAGTTCTGAGAGTGGCTTTTCTTCTGATGCCAACAAATCCAACATCAATGCGGTTGTCAGCGCACCATCTCTCACTTGATTTAATGCTCCGTACATAAAACCCCCATTATCCTCCATTCCAATGATAGCATTTTGCTTAACCATTTCCCGAGAGACTTCAACACTTCCAACTTTCGTATTAATAATCTCTGAGCCATTATCTTTTGCAATTTTTGTCAGGATATGAGTGGTGTTCACTGGACAAACTATTTTCGCTTTCGGGTGTTTTTCTGAGATCAAGTATTTGGCCAACAAGGTTCCAGTCTTGTCACCCCAATGAACGATTCCCTGTTCATCACAAAATATGGATCTATCACCATCTCCATCATACGCAGCACCAATATCAGAATTAGTTTCCTTTGCAATAGAACTCAATAAACTGAGGTTCGATGGCGTAGGTTCCGGTCCCCTTCCAGGAAAACTTCCATCGACAGTTCCATTAACAGTTATTACAGTACATCCTAGTTTTTTGGCCAGCTCTGGTGCTACTATCGCTTGGACTCCATTTCCTAAATCCATAGTCACTTTGAATTTTCGTTTCTTAATTTTGTCTACGTTTACTAATTTTAAAACATCATCAATATAGTCATGAACAATCATTTCTTCCTTGAAATTGCAACCTATTTTGCTTGAGTTAATAAACGATTTATTTTCAAAAATCTGTTCCACCACTGACTCGTCCTGTCTTGATAATTCTACTCCATCATTAGCTATTGGTTTTACACCATTGTATTCCGGAGGATTATGTGAGGCTGTTATCATGATACCCCCTTCATATTGATTTTTTTTAGTTGCATATTGAAGACAAGGTGTGGGCAAAACACCTGCATCCACCGTGTCCAATCCATTGGAATTCAGGACAGCAGTAACAATGTTAAACATGATATTATTTGAGATTCGACCATCTCTTCCGACCAAAATAGAACCTTCTTTATAATAAGCTGCAAGCGAGCGCGTAATATCTACTAAGAAATCAAGAGAAAGATCTTGCCCAAAGACCCCTCTAATTCCATTCGTACCAAAAAGTGGCATATTCTTATTCATCATAACTAAACACCAATATATTCTAAATAATAGATAAATTTGGTCGGCTAACTTTCAATTGGCAGACAATTGGATGCGGGGGTTGCCAAGCTAGGTCAACGGCGCAGGTCTCGCAAAAAGCGAGTGCGATGCTTAGAATGGATAACATTCACATTCCTAGATCCCTGTTCCTTAGGGATTCGTGGGTTCAAATCCCACCCCCCGCACATAAATTTAGGAATAAATATTTGATTGTTCTTATACTTTCGTTTCAATTAATCCTAATTGATCAACACTAGAAAAAACTTGAAAATGATTCAATCAGGAGCTGCATATCTTCTTGTGATTTTCGTCATGAAAATGAACGTCACAAAAATCTGCATTACATTTGTAACAATGCCATCCAGAAAGCGTATAGCAAACTGAACATTTTCGTGTAGGATTATTATAATCAAAATCCCTTCTTGACTTTTTGAAAATTTTGTGTTTCTGTTCCGGACTCATTTCTTGCAAACCAAATTGTAAAGATAAAACGTGGAGAACATATCTATACTAGTCTTTTAAATATAAATTCACTAAAAGTGTATTTATCAACGCTTTAGGATTGGAATTAGATTATTTAAGTATTAGTGTTATGAATTTTAGAATCCTTTAATTTTGAGACATTTTAATTCATTGTATTCATGAACAGGACTAACAGGCTATTGGTTGAGGTAACAGTTGTAGGTGAGGACAGAAAAGGAGTTGTTGCTGATGTAACCAATCTTATTTTTAAAAATGATGGAAATATTGAGCAAATTAATCAAAATGTTATAAGTGGTCTTTTTGGGATGCAGCTCGAAGCGTCATTTCAACAACATGATTTTAAAAAAGCAATTTTTGATACCGAATTAAAAACTCTTGCAAAAAAATTAAAGATGGAAGTGAAAATTCACTATCAAGAATCTAAAAGATTAAAGAACATTGCGATTTTTGTTAGCAAAGAAACACACTGCCTTGTTAAATTGTTGGATGCAAAAACATCTGGTGAACTTAATGCGAATATTGTTGTCATAATAGGAAGCGAAAATAGTACAAGTTCTATTGCGGGAACATACAATATTCCATTTTATCACGTAGTACATTCCCAGCAGATGAACGCAGAGAATGAAATTCTGGGAGTACTAGATCACTATAATGTAGATTTGATAGTTCTAGGTAGATACATGAGGATATTGACTCCGAACTTTGTATGGCGATACCCTGATAGGATAATTAACATACACCCATCCTTACTACCTGCATTTCCCGGTGCGTATGCATATGTGCAGGCATATGAGAGAGGCGCAAAAATTATTGGATGTACCGCACATTTTGTGACCGAAGACCTTGACCAAGGGCCTATCATATGTCAGGAGTCATTTAGAGTGAGGCAGGGAGATACTGTAGCCTCAATAAAAAGAAGGGGACAGAAACTTGAAGCAGTAACATTGCTAGAAGCAGTAACGCTATACCTAGAGAACCGGATACAAGTGAACTGGGGAAGGGTTGTCATTATAGACAGAAAATGAATATGTGCAACTATGTTAATTGTTAACTAATATGAAAATTCATTTGATTAGTTTTATAACTTAGTTGCATATCTGTTATACTAATGTCCTTATATAATCTCAATAATTATGAGATAAAGAGTGGCAAGAAGATCATTATTCCTTTAGGATCTATTGAACAACATGGACCGCACCTCCCTGTAGGTACCGATACAATAATTGCAGAGTATCTTGCAAACCAGCTTACAAGAAAAATATCGTCGTATGTCCTTCCTGGTATTCCTTATGGAGTATCATTCGAACACAGACCATTCTTCAATATTTCGATAAGTAATGATGTACTTTCTGAACTCCTAAGTCAAATGTGTATTTCATTGGGCGATAATGGTTTTAATCAAATAATTATACTAAATGGCCACCGTGGTAATATGGGAGTTCTGCAATACATTCCCCAAATAGTAGAAAGGAATAATCCAAAAATGAATGTGTTTGGAATCAACTATTGGCATTTGATTGAAAGGGAATTTGATCATGGCGGTTTTGTAGAAACTTCATTAATGCTCGCCATTAAACCCAAAATGGTCCAAATGCAGAAGGCTAAACGTGGGCATTTGAACAAAAAAATGTTGCATTCTTCATATTCAACGTTTCTGAGTAATACCTCGTCATTTAAGTTCACTAGAAATGGTGTTTTGGGCGATCCCAGAAAAGCCACTAAAGAAGAGGGCAAGAAAATAATATCAATCACAATGAAGAATCTTGTAAGGACATTAAAAGAACTAGATGATCTGCTAATTATGTAGATATTCTAAATCTAACATTTGTTTTTGCAACTAGTAAATCTAAAAATACTAAATAAATAATAACAAAAAGTATTCATGTATAGAATGCCAAATTATTATTAACTTTAATATAGACCTTCATTAAGGAATACCATAGGTAATGATATAGATGTCTGTCGACATGGCTGTAAAGATACTTGACGAAAGTTTGGGTAAAATAGTCCTGATAAAACTGAAAGGAAGTAAAGTAATTCGTGGAAATTTACACGGTTTTGATCAACATATGAATTTGTTACTAGACAATTCAGTAGAATTATTAGAGGAAGGAAAGTCAAATGAAATGGGAACCATTGTTGTAAGGGGAGATAACGTTGTTATGATATCTCCACCACCGGTCTGATAGACTAAATTTGAAACATTTGGAGGGAGATTAGAATGACAAAAGGAACAACATCAATGGGGAAATTCACCAGAAAGAGTACTCACATAAGATGCAGAAGATGTGGTCATAACGCGTTTCACAAGAGGCACAAGCGTTGCGGAAAATGCGGATATCCGGATCCAAAAACACGAAAATACAATTGGATTAAACGTAGAGTAATTTAGATAATCTAAGGACAAAGCTTAACAGTATGTTGTAATTTAATACCTTAAATTGGATTTGCTTATTGCATCATTTTCAATTGGTTTAGGTGCAATATCTTCATTAGTTTTTCGTCTAATCAGAAAACATAGAATTTTGAAATTACGGACCAAGAAAAAAAACGATAAGAACGATTATTTTGACAGCAATAAAGATAGTTCAGATCTTCAAATGATGAAAAACGAGGTGGATTCATTGGAAGTTGAAAGATCAATAATAACTAGTTCTGTGAGAAAAATACACGAAACTTTCAGAGAAGGCAAGCTCAGTCAATTGGAGTTTGATAGACTAATGATAAAGTATGCTGAAGATTTAGGAAAATGTGAAGAAGAAATTGAACAGACTCGATCAGTTGTTGATCTTTACGAATTAAGCTCAATAAAAAACAATCTTGTTTCTATAATAGAAAACAAGATCAAAGTTATAGACACAAGATTGAGTGAGATCTCAAACGGTAATCTCAAGATGATGACGAGACAACCTAAACAATCGAGTTCTGATACTACATATCAAGATCTTGCTAGTACCTCATTAGGTCAAGGAAACCTGAAAAAGTCATTGCATATGGAGGCAGAGAAGATAAAGAATTTGGAGTCTGAAATCACTCAAGCGCTTGAAAAGCTTGATAATTATGAATCCCGGAAATCAGAATCAAAATCAGCAGAAACAGGGAATGAACAGATTTTAGAAAAGAATTTGGATGAATCCAGTGGCCTGAATGTAACTCACAAAAAGGATCCGCTTAGACATTTCACATCATCAGACTAGATTAGAAAAAATTAGATGGAAAACACTATTTCAAAGGATCCATAAATTTCAGATTTGACTATTTCCCTATTCTGAACATTTTAGTACCACAAGTTGAGCATATTCCTTGGGTTGCCGGTTTTCCATTTTTCATTGTTATCTTCTTTTCATCGTTCATAATCCTTTTCTGTTTACACTTTACACAATATCCTTCCATAAAAAATAGAATTCGTGTGTGCATAAAAACATTATGGATTGAATCTTAATTTCGGCAAAAAGACAACACAATTATTGTTCCAATTAGGAAAACTATATAAAATTTGATGTACTATGGTACTTTTCGCTAACTTTGCCCATGTAGCATAACAGATATCAAATTTTACCAAAATTTATTGATTTGGTGTATTTTATTATCAAATGAACATTACACTGTGTCATATCAGATTTCATCGCATGTTGAAAATTTATAAATAATCTCAAACTCCGTTGATTCTTAAATGAAAATTACTGTAATAGGGGCCGGAAGGGTAGGATCCTCAGTGGCATTGAATTGCTCATTGAGAGAACTAGGGGATACTTTGCTTCTTGATATTGTGGAGGGTTTACCTCAGGGTGAGGCAATGGATATTAACCATCAACTGGCAGAACGCGGAATAGATTGTATCGCACAGGGTTCTAATAATTATGAAGATATGAAGGGATCTGACTTTGTAATTGTTGTTGCGGGAGTTGGCAGAAAGCCAGGCATGACGCGTATGGATCTGCTCAAAACAAATTCTGATATAGTGAAGGCGGTGTGCGACAAGATTAAGAATTATGCTCCAAATTCAAAGATTATTGTAGTAACAAATCCACTTGACCCATTGACATATCTTGTAATAAAGTCACTTGGTGGGAAAAGAGCCCAGATAATGGGTATGGGAGGGATGCTAGATCTGTCGAGATTTAAGGAGCACATCAGTACGATTACTGGAATATCTAGAAATTCTGTTCAAGCTATGGTAATAAGCGAACATGGAGAGAACATGCTACCACTTGTTAGATTCTCAAGCCTGGGCGGGATTCCCTTGACTGAATTCATATCAGCAGAGCAATCAGAAAATCTTACGAACAAGACTAAAAAGATAGCAGCGGAAGTAATTTCCTTGAAAGGTGCGACAATCTATGCTCCTGGAAACGCAGTGTCAACAATGGTAGAAAGTATTGTAAAAAACAAAAAAACAATTCTACCAGTATCCGCTTTACTAGAAGGAGAATATGGATATCATGATGTATGTATTGGTGTACCATGCGTCTTGGGTCATAATGGAGTGGAGAAAATAGTTGAATTAAAACTGGATGAAAGTGAAATGAGAGTCTTTGATCTTGGAGTGCAGAGTGTAAAAAATGCAATAAAGAGTTTTTCACTATGAACTGGAAACAATAAACGAAATCGTAGAGAAATGGAACTTAAAGAAATTTTAGAAAAACTAGCAAAGGGCGAAATATCTGTTCGTGTGGCAGAACAAGAATTAAGACTCTTTTCGATTGAGTACGTAGAAAAAAATTTAGCAAAAATAGATCCACTGCGAGAATTAAGAAGTGGAATACCTGAAGTTATTCTTGCTCAAGGAAAGGAGCTAAAAGATCTCTATAAAATTATTATCGCTACAGTATCTAAAAAAAGATTTGCTGTCATAAGTAAAGTTAACCCGGAGTACATGGAGAAGTTACGTAAAAGATTTGAAAAGGAAAATCTGAAAGTTGAAATGGGAATTAACACGATATTAGTGTCCTACAAGTTCCACAAATTTTCCAAGAAGAACGGGAAAGTAGGCATACTTTGTGCTGGAACTTCGGATATTAAAATTGCTGAGGAAGCTAAAATTATGGCGCAGGTAATGGGAAGCGAAACTGTGATAGAATATGATGTAGGAATTGCGGGAATTCATCGAACACTGAAGGGCATCACGAACATGATAAAATCTCAAGTTCACATAATAATTGTAGTAGCTGGAATGGAGGGCGCATTGGGTTCTTTTGTTTCTTCAGTAACTGACATACCAGTTATTGGAGTTCCAACTTCAATAGGGTATGGATTTGGCTCAAATGGGGTTGCAGCGTTGGCATCTATGCTTCAAACTTGTTCAATGGGTATGACAGTCGTAAATATTGATAATGGAATAGGCGCGGGTGCCTTTGCTGCGATGGTAGCAAACAAGATGTCAACCAAACCTAAACACAAAGTGAAAGCACATAATGAAGATTTATAAGTAATTCATAATCTTGTCAAATTTATAAATAGGTAGACAGGTGAATTTTTAGTTTATGGTTTATACTTCCACGCTAAGAAGAATAAGAGAAAGAAAAACAAATTACAGAAAGAGAGAAAAATTGCTTATTGGTAAAAAGGATTTTGTAAGTGTTAATGTAAGTGACCAAAACGTTTCAGCTCAACTAATAAGACCGGATCTACTAGGAGACAAAGTGATGGCATCTGTGCATAGTAACGAATTACTATCATATGGTTGGAAAGGTTCACGCAAAAATATACCTTCATGCTATCTGGTCGGTCTTTTATTAGGTAAAAAATGTCTCCAAAAAAAGATTACGAGCGCAATATTATATATCGGCAAGAGACACTTTACGACAAAAATCGCGGCATGCCTGAAAGGTTTGTCTGAGGCAGGATTAGAAATGCCATTTTCAGAAGATATTATTCCTTCTGAAGAAAGAATTCAAGGTAATCACATTGCAGAGTATGCAAAAAAAATAAAGACAAATAATGATCTTTACAAATCACGATTTTCATCAAATTTGGGATTAGGTTTGGATCCAGAAAAATATCCTAGTCATTTTTCAGAAGTAAAGGACAGGATTGTAAATGATAAGAGTGAAAAGAAATCAGATAAATCGCCTAAAGCTACTTCAAAGTCAAAGTCGTCCGAGAAAAAAGGAGATTCAAAATGAGCAATCCTAGAAGAGATGAACAAGCAACAGTATGGAAGCCACGCACTGCTCTGGGACAGATGGTTATAGAAAATAAGATTAGTTCAATGGAACAGATTTATGAAAATGGCATGCGTATTCAGGAATCTGAAATAGTAAAACATTTGCTTCCGGATATAAAGAGCCAAGTTGTGCACGTAGGAATAGTACAGAAGCAAACTGATGCTGGAGAAATGACAAGATTTAGTGCGCTCGTTGCTGTTGGTAACGAAGCAGGATGGTTTGGGATCGGTATGGGTAAGGCATCTCAAATGAGAATTGCCATAGACAAGGCAACAATTAACTCATACCTTCACATAATTCCAGTGAAATTAGGTTGTGGCAGTTGGGAATGTCGATGCACGCAACCGCATTCGATACCTTTCAATGTGCGAGGAAGAGGGGGAAGTGTGAAAGTAGAGATTCTGCCAGGACCAAGAGGATTAGGACTTGTAGCGGGTGAAAACATAAAAAATCTGTTAAAACTCGCAGGGATAAAGGATGCATGGACAAAATCATTCGGATCTACTAATACAATGACATCTACTGCGATGGCAATCTTTAATGCTCTAAACTCAACTTATATCACAGGGTGAAAAAATGGCATTATTAGTAGTTAGAATGAGAGGAACCGTAAATGTACCATATTGGGCATTGACTACCCTTAAGAATCTCAATTTGAACAAGAAATTTTCTGCCACTCTCGTTCCCGAGACTTCTAATTACTTGGGGATGTTAAAAAAGATAAATCAATGGGTAGCATGGTCAAAAGCGGATTCAGATATAATAAAAATCTTGATTGAGAAAAGAGGTAAAAAGAAAAAACCATTATTAGAATCAAGGGATGAAAATAAGAGTAAATCTGATTACAAGGGCATTGATGAATTGGTAGATGTCATTGTAAGTGATAAAATAAAATTCTCGGATCAAAATAATATTAAACCTTGGTTTAGCTTGAATCCACCCAAAGGCGGTTTCAAAAAGAAAACTAAAAAACAGTTCTCAGATGGCGGTATCCTTGGAAATAACAAGGAATTGCTTGAAATTGTAAAAAGAATGATATGACTTTGTTGAAGAAAAAATGAGTTTTACATTTATATTTACACACTTATTTTGATTGTATAAGGTATATCATACATGGCAACTAGATTGAGAAAAAGCCGCAGACATCGAGGTACAAGATATTGCGGATGGGGTCAAATAGGGCAGCATAGACAATCTGGTAGCCGGGGTGGAATAGGCGGAGCAGGAAAACATAAGCATTTTTGGATTCGAACTGTAATTGAAGAACCCGACCATTTTGGACATGATACACTTAACTCATATAGTCGATTTATAGTCAAAAAATGGATTAATTTGAGAGATCTAAAGAATCTCTCACTTAGGTTCAGTGGTAAAAAAGAAGAAAAAACTATTCTGGATCTTCGATCATTAGGAATTCAAAAACTCTTGGGCGGCGGCAACATTAGTGAAAGTTATGTAATTAAGGTAGCACAAGCGTCTGCAAGTGCTAAAAAGAAAGTAGAGTCGGCAGGAGGTAGTATAATTTCAAATGAGCACAGCGCAGAATGAAAGTATCGTAAGAACAGTAATCAAGAAAGCGTCGGCTTACATTCCTCAAGTTGAGAAGCCAAAGAAGAAAATTGGATTAAGTGAGAAATTCATTTGGTGCGGAATCGCACTACTTGCATACCTAGTTATGGGTCAAATTCCACTTTATGGAGTTACAGATTCACCAGAATTTGATTTCTTGGCATTTGCGAGAGTTATATTTGCTGCCCAACAAGGAACATTACTAGAACTAGGTATAGGTCCGATCGTTACTGCAGGTCTGTTGATGCAGCTATTGAAGGGCTCAGAACTAATTAAGCTAAATTTTAAGGACCCCGATGATAGGTCCCTCTTTACATCTGCAACAAAGATAGTTACTATTATCGTCATTATTGCAGAGGGTGCGCTTTATGGTGTTAGTGTATACGGAGGTTTACTTGCTCATCCTAGTCTTATTCCTGTCTTGATTGGCCAACTTATTGGGGCCAGTATTGTTGTGATGTATCTCGACGAACTAATTCAAAAAGGATGGGGATTAGGTTCTGGTATCAGTCTTTTCATCATGGCAGGAGTTGCTCAGGGAATTTTATGGAGTATTTTCAGTCCACTACCTGCACAAGATGGACCGGTGGGAATATTTCCATTCATCATCGATTCTGCTTCAAACGGAGACATCTCAAATGCACTCTTTAGAAGTGGTCAGCTCCCAAGTATTTTTGCCCTAATAGTTACCGCCTTAGTTCTATTGGCCCTCGTGTATACTCAAGGTATTCATATCGATGTACCTATAGTATCTAGGAAGTATCGAGGGTTTACAGCTGTATATCCTATAAAATTGCTATATACATCTAACATTCCAGTTATTTTGGCCTCGGCATTACTAGCAAACGCTGTTTTTATGGGACAGATGTTATGGGCAAACTATAATCCTGACAATTCAAATCCATTGTTTAACTGGATTGCCCAGTATGATCCACAAAGCTCACAATCTCCAATTGGTGGAATCTTGTATTATATCTCAACTCCCAACAGTTTTGAAAATGCGCTTGCTGATCCGGTTAGGACAATAGTGTATATCATATTTATGACAGCTATTATTACCGTATTTGGTAGACTGTGGGTAGAATTAGGTGGATTATCTGCAAAGGCAGCGGCAAAGAATTTGCTGGATGCAGATGTACAGGTTCCAGGCTTTAGACGAGCTCAAAGTTCAGTACAGACTCTGCTGAATAAGTACATACCAGCTGTTACAATAGCAGGAGGGATAATAATCGGACTCTTGGCAGCAGTGTCAAACGTATTGAATGTATTTGGTACGGGAATTGGTATACTGCTTATGGTCGATATATTGGTAAATTACTATAACCTGCTCGTTCGAGAACAAGTAGATATCCATATGCCTAAATTGGCGGCACTCCTTGGAAGGACCTAGAAAAAAAATAGTAATTATTGTTGGTGTTCCTGGAGTAGGAAAGAGCACAATAATTTCTAATGCTACATCAACGTTACAAAACAAAGGAACGACTTTGAGCAGAGTGGTCTTTGGATCTGTTATGTTTGAGGAAGCTAAAAAATTGGGAATAAATAACAGAGACCAGATTAGAAAACTAACGGTAAACGTACAGCAAAGATTGCAAAATATGGCCGCTGATCATATCACCGGCCTGAGTGATTTGTTAGTAGTTGTTGATACACATCTTTTCATAAAAACACAATCAGGTTATTATCCGGGATTACCAATGAATCTTATTTTAAAGCTAAATCCTGAAAGACTTATTTTGATAACTGCAAATCCCGAAGAAATTCTAAATAGAAGAAAAAATGACGGTACACGGACAAGAGATTTGATTTCAGATGACGAAATCAAAAGGGATATAGAAGTTTCTTTGTCAATGATTTCATCACTATCTATTTTGACGGGTGCTCCATTTGAAATTATTCATAACCATGACAACATGATAGATTCTGCCACATCGCTATTGGTGGAATTACTAGAGAAATCTACTTGATTGATAAATACACAAAATGTGGGTAACATAGATATGGATATTGGGTTGACAATATAACACATCAAGTGACAATGAATTGAAATCAAGGAATATGCGGAATATTAGTGTGATTAGTGTGGTTATTTCAGGGAGTGCAGCTGTCGGCAAGACCACATTGGCACATGCTCTTGCAAGGGAATTCGGATTTAAGTTGTACAATGGGGGTGACATCCTGAAGGAAATAGCGCGTCAACAAGGCTACACGATATCCGGAAATGATTGGTGGGATTCTAATTATGCGATACGTTTCATGAAAGAACGTAAGGAAAACTCAATTTTTGACAGGCAGGTGGATGAAAAATTAATAAAGATTGCTAAAAAAGGTAACGTTATAATTACTAGTCATACACTCCCTTGGTTAACTACTGAACCAATTAGTATTTGGCTAACTGCTTCTCAACGGAAAAGATCTGAAAGAATGTCAAAACGCGACAAAATCAGAATAGGAGAGGCACTCGACATTGTAAAGATGAGGGATAGGGAAAATAAAAAAATCTACAAGAAAATTTATGGTTCAGAATTCGGAGAAAGCCTTGAAGTATTTGATTTCATGATTAATACCGAACTTCTCTCGCTTGATTCACTTGTTTATTTGTGTAAAGAAATTATAAAGAAGATGAAGATTCAGTAGTATACAGGACACAAAATGACATTAAGACTTGATGGATTAGAGATCATAAATGATGATGTTACTAGTACAAAGTATGGGTATCGTCCTGATTCTAGACCCTTGAATGTACTTTTGGATAATGGACTTATCTTGTTAGATAAACCTTCAGGACCTACTAGCCATGAATTGGTTGCATGGACAAAGAGAATCCTTGGCATACCCAAGGCGGGTCACAGTGGTACTCTTGATCCGGGTACTACTGGTCTTCTACCAATCGGATTAGGGGATGCTACCAAAGCACTATCAATTCTGTTGTTAGGACCAAAAGAATACTATGCTATTGCGAGGATTCATCAGCAAAAGGACCTTGATTTAATTGATAGCGTTCTTGGACAATTTACTGGAGAGATTTACCAAAGGCCTCCTCAGCGATCATCTGTCAAAAGATCCACCCGTGTTAGACGAATATATGAATTACAAAGACTAGAAAGTGTAGATAACATACTATTGCTACGCGTGCTATGTGAAGCAGGGACTTACATTCGAAAACTGGTTTATGATATAGGGGAGGTTCTTGGG
>JBHENS010000009.1:0-5333 GCA_046261955.1 Nitrososphaeraceae archaeon
GGATGTACAACAGAAGCTTCGGAATTTACGATAGAATATGATAAATTCAAACATGCTGGAATTGAAATAATTGGAATAAGTCCCGATACCGAGGATTCGCATGAAAAATTCAAACAAAAGATGAATATACCATATCACTTGGCCTCTGACGTAAACAATACAATATCAAAAAAGTATGGTACCTATGGACTAAAGAAATTCATGGGTAAGGATTACATGGGAGTTAACAGGACCACCTTCATAGTAGATGAAAATGGTACAATTGAAAGAATATTCAGTAAGGTCAAGCCACAGGGTCATAGCAACCAAGTACTTGAAGCACTTGGAATCACAAATTAATTTACCTAGTAAATGTATGACATTTCGTTGTCAATCATTGACATGGATATACCAAGATAATTCAAAGTCCCTTTTATAGTATCAAGAATTTTAGTCTCTGTTCTTCCTTGTTGATAACCTACAAAAATAGTAGACGTGGATATCAGAATTTGCTCCGAATATTTGTTCCATTCTAGAAAATGATTATCACCTAGCAATGAGTAGTTTGTTTTTTTTTCTGTCATTAGTTTATTCAGTTTTAGAAACAATGCAATTATTATCACGCGCAATTTTTGCAAAATCAGTTTGATCTGCGCTGTATCAGGAATTGACGGTATTTCATGACATATCTTGTTTTGGTAGTAATTAAGATTCTTGGAAATACTCACAGATCTAAGGATTGCAGGAATTTGTAAATGTACTTGTCGTATACTCAGGGAAACTTGGACAAACAATGAATCAGATCTGGATATGGCAAATTGATCAGTAGTAATTCCGTCCTTAGATATAATATCGAAACAGTTTGAGGTTTCGATGTAGTTTTGTATTATTATACGTATTAGATTGGACTGTGACATAAATTGTTAAACTATCTGCGGGTTAATAATTTGATTCCAAAAATGTCATTTACCAGATGAAGATACTAACTCTTCAATGTGTTCCAATATCTTGATATGATGTTCTTCATCTACAATGATGCTTTTCAACAATGATTTTGTTTCTACATCATCCGCCAGTGCAATACATTTTAGCAACAGATCTCTTGATTCTTTCTCTTCATCTATCGAGTTGATAATTCCCTGTTTTGTCAGATTCACACTACTACTGGCACCTTCAATAGATGACATCATTGTAGAAATATATTCAATGTGTCGCAATCCGTCGTCAAGTAATTTGTGTAAATAATTCTTAATGATACCATTATTCGTCCTGCTCAAAACTGCCATGTAGTGATTCATTTCCTTCATTTCTGCTTCATGTTGCGATTTCAATAGGGCGTAAAGATCTTGTTTTCTTTTTAAGGGCGAGTCAATATCCAATATTATAACCTGTAGGTTAATTGATAAAAAATTTTCGCATAGTTATCATCTTGCTTGAAATTATTTAAATAACATAAATTTGGAATTCAGTTAGCTGTTGACAAATACTGAACTATGTGATTGTAAATGTCATGTTAAATATGGACACAAATCACTTTGTGAAAAATGTATTGAAAAACATAAGACATCACCCTATTATAAAATACTAAAAAAATTTTCCTGAATAATTATTTGATATGCGGGAGATGGGATTTGAACCCACGAACCCCTAAGGGATAAGAGCCTCAGTCTTACGCCGTTGACCAAGCTGGGCGACTCCCGCATAGATTTAGCGGTTCAAAAATCACTAATTTGAATATTTGCTATATAAAGAGGAGGGCAGCAAATATATGGTTTTTATAAGCCATCAGAAGATAAAAAATCAATGCTTATGCCCGTAAGATGCTTTACCTGTGGGAATCTAATAGCTAACAAGTACGGTGAATATTCTAACCGGATCAAGGCTGGAGAGGACCCTGCAGAGGTTATGGACTCGCTTAATATCAAGAGATATTGTTGTAGGAGAATGTTTGTCTCTTCTGTCGAAACAATTTATCAGGTGATTCCTTATTATGAAGCATTACGCAGGCGTATGTCAGAAATTGAATCAGAAATAGATTAAGTTTGAAGTAAATATGCCTTTAATTTCATCATTGAAGGGAAGGATAGTATTTAATAGTAGAGGCTCAAAGTCGATAGAAATAGACGTAATTACAGATAACAAATTTCTTGGTAGAGCATCTGCTCCTTCAGGGGCTAGTGTAGGAAGTCATGAAGTACCAAGTTTTGTGGACAATAATCCAGAATTAACACTAAAGAGATTCGAATCAAATATGTCTAGGTTTATTGGGGTTGATGCCTCAGATTCAAAGTCCATTTTTGAAATTCTCAAATCATTAGATACTTCCAATGACTTTAGTAGAATTGGCGGATCTGTAGCTTATGCGTTGAGTATTGCCGCTGCAGCTTCTGCTTCACTTTCATTGGATGTGCCTCTTTTTGCAATGCTAAATGACAAAGGGCCATATCGGTTTCCATACCCTCTTGGAAACATAGTTGGAGGAGGTTCCCATGCAGGCCCTGGTACACCTGATATTCAGGAAGTTCTTGTCTGTCCAATGGGAGCCAAGACTGTTATGGAGGCGTTAGAGACTAATTTCAATATTCATAAAGAAGTTAGGATGGCCTTGGAAAAAATAGATAAAAGATTTACATATGGTAGGGGTGATGAAGGCGCCTGGGCACCCAATGTGAATAATGATGAAGCTGTATCAATAGTGGCACAAGCAGTAGAAAATGGAGGGCTGACACTGGGCAAAGATGTGGCTTTGGGTATCGATTTCGCAAGTTCTTCATTGTGGGATTCTGCCAGGAAAATTTATGATTATTCGAGACAGGGACTGGTTAGAAATACCGAAGAGCAGATAAGTTTTGTTGAGGACTTGATAAAGAATTATCATTTAATTTATGCCGAGGATCCTGTTAGCGAAGATGATTTTGAGAGTATGGCACTCCTTACTAAAAGAAATAAGAATTGCCTTATTACTGGTGACGACATGCTTGTAACAAGCACCGAGAGGTTAAATGTAGCGTGCAAATATGGAGCATGTAATGGGGCAATTTTGAAAGTTAATCAAGCTGGTACATTGCACAATGCTTTGGATTTTGCAGATAATTGTACGAAAAATAATATCAAGATAATCACTTCGCATAGATCTGGGGAATCAATTGATGCACATATATCACACATAGCGATAGCAACATCCTCTAAAATGATAAAAACTGGTGTTATTGGAGGCGAACGAATATCAAAATTAAACGAACTTTTAAGACTTTCAGAGTATGATTTAATAAAAGGCATGATTGATTTGTCTTTCACCTAAAATGGCAAGTGCAAACCAAGAAGAAAACGCTGACGACTCTCTAAGGGAAACTGAGAATCAAAAATCTGAAGATACTGCTAATCAGACATTCATCGAAAATGGAGAAGAAAGTGAAGATATTGAAAATGATAATCTCGAAAAAATGATACTTTCAACTGGAATACGTGTAGGAACTCCTGTAAAAACTAAATTCATGTCACCTTTTATAGTTCGCGCAAATCCTGAAGGCCTTTATATTTTAGATATTAGCAAGACGCTGACGAGGATAGATGTTGCTGCCAAGTTTATTGGAAGGGCAGATATTTCCAAAATCATAGTTACGTCTGCCAGAGAATATGGAAAAACCCCTGTCCAGAAATTTTGTGAGGCGACCGGAGCATCCAAAATTATAGGGCGCTTCATGCCTGGGACATTTACGAATCCCTCTTTGGCAAGTTATTTGGAACCGCAAGTAGTTATTGTCACAGATCCTCAAGCCGACCAGCAAGCTGTGCTAGAGGCAACTAGGGCCGGCGTTCCAGTTATTGCAATAGCAAACAGTGATAACGTTACCTCGAATGTTGACCTGGTGATTCCTGCAAATAACAGAGGAAGAAAAGCACTTGCGACTGTGTATTGGTTACTTACAAGGGAAGTATTGAAGAAACAGGGTAAAATAAAATCTGATAACGAAATGAAGATATCAATTGATGACTTTGAGACCAAATTGGTCGAAGAGATATCTTGAATTCCTATATAAGAGAACCTGCTGTTTCTGGAATATTTTATCCAAAAAATTCTACTGAACTCAATGAAAACCTAGAGTCATTATTTAGAGACTCAAATTTCGGTCCAGGAAGTTTACCACCATCTAGTAATAACGAAAGAATATATGGAATGGTCAGTCCTCATGCAGGATATATGTATTCTGGCGCTGTAGCTGCCCAGGGATATTACAATTTATCTTCTTCTAAATTTGAATCGGCAATTATTCTTGGTCCGAATCATTACGGATTGGGTAGTGAGGTGGCAATAATGAATACAGGTTCTTGGAAAACTCCTCTAGGAGAAATAGAGATTGATTCGGGAGTGGCCGAAGAAATTCACCGAAATAGCGATATTGTTAATATCGATGATCTAGCGCATTCCAGAGATCATTGTATTGAAGTTCAACTTCCGTTCCTTCAATACATTAGAAAAGAATTCAAAATAGTGCCAATTATTCTTATTAATCAAGGCAAGAATACATGTAAAAAACTTGGTAACGATATATATGAATCAACAAAGGAGCGAAACTTGATTCCTATAGCTTCTTCGGATCTGACACACTACGAATCAAATAGTCAAGCTCATGAAAAGGACAATCTCTTAATATCTGCAATTCTTTCACTCGATATTGAAAAATTTTATTCAATATTGATTTCGTTTAATGTTACAGCATGCGGCTATGGTGCCATCGCTACAGTTATGGAAATATCAAAAAGAATGGGGGCAACGAAAGGCAAGTTGTTGAGATATGCCACAAGCGGAGAAGTAGCAGGCGATAATAAATCAGTTGTCGGTTATTCATCAATTTTATTTGTATGAATTACCTTACCAATAAGGTTGTATCATCAGCTCCTGCAAAGGTAATCCTTTTTGGAGAACATTTTGTAGTATATAGTAACCCTGCTATTGTAGCAGCAATAAATAAAAGAATCAGTGTGCAAGCACAGGTTAATGACAAGTCACGGATTAATATCAAATCCGGAGAAAATTCATTAAGTGTACCAGCGATGAGTAAAGAAGAGATTATTACATCTAGTGATAACAGTTTATTATTTCTAAATCCAATCTTTAAGTGTGTAAAACATGTCTTATCTGAAAAGAATTTACTTAATGTGGGGATAAATTTGGATATCGATTCACAAATTCCATATGGAGAGGGCCTGGGTTCCTCGGCAGCATCATGCGTGTCAACCGTTGCAACGCTTTATTCCTTGTTTTCAAACCGTGACAGGAATCAAATCTATGAGACCGCAAGAATCATGGAGCAAAACATCCATACGAACTCATCAGGCATAGATTGTTATGT
>JBHENS010000009.1:5343-32229 GCA_046261955.1 Nitrososphaeraceae archaeon
GTGGGATAGTTAATTTTGAACCCAATAAGGGATTCAGGAATATAAGACCGGAAAAGAAATTCACGCTCCTCATTGGTACCACTGGAGTAAAACATTCGACAGGCGAAGTAGTCTCACAGGTCAAGCAATTCAGGCAAAGAAATTCTAGTGTTTTTAAAGATCTTTCCTTGAAAGCGCATGCGGTTTGTAAAAGAGCAATGAATTCAATCTATGAGGGCAATGAACTGGAACTTGGAAACATGCTTACTGAAAATCACAAATTACTATCCACGTTAGGTGTATCGCATCCAAAGATAGAAAAATTGGTTGAAAATTGTCTCGATAATGGTGCTTTAGGCGCAAAATTGACTGGCGCAGGTAAAGGGGGTGCAATAGTTGCCCTGATACCAAATGACAGAAGCAAGGAGATATTAACCAGAATAAGCAGTGGCTTAGGCAAATGGATGCTAGTAGAATTTGATTATGATGGTGTAGTTTTTGGCTGATTTTGGCTGTTGTATGAAGATTTAAATTTTCTCGAAAAAACTTAACGATAATGCAACAAGATGTTGTTCTAATTAAACTGGGTGGCTCCGTTGTTACTCAGAAAGAAAGACCGATGACTATCAACAAAATTGCCATTGATCGAATCTTTAAATCACTTTTATCGATAAAAGTTCCAATCATACTAGTTCATGGTGGGGGGTCCTTTGGACATTATTGGTCAATAAAGTATGATATGCATTCCAAACCCGATAGGTATTCGTCCGATGGTATAGCGGTCGTTCATGAATCAATGATTTCGTTAAACCATATAATGGTCAAATCAATGATAAAATTGAAGTTGAATCCATATTCTGTTCCGCCTTTTTCATTTATTTCAGGTAATAAACCTATTGTGAAAAAGATTTTTGAATTAGCATTAATGACTAGAGACAGGATAATACCAGTGACATATGGGGATATTGTATATAGAGCACATCATAATTACTCAATAATATCGGGTGATGAATTGATGACTATGATCTCTTATGTCTTAAAGCCAAAAAAAGTAATTTTTGCCGTCAATGTAGATGGTATATATAGAGATCCTCAGAGCAAGCAAATAATACAAACAATTGAAGAAAAATCATTAATTAAATTTTCAAATGCGGATTTTGATATAACAGGGGGTATGAAAAGAAAAGTTCGTGAAGCTTTAAAGATTTCACTTGGCGGTATGGATGTACATTTTGTAAATGGCTTCAAGCCTGAAAGACTCTTGAAATTGTTAGAAAATAAGAAAACAGAAGGTACAGTAATAAAGGGAAAAAGGTCCAGTACCCGAAATGCCTGATGAATCGGACTCCCCGTCAGATATCGAAGTAATAAAACAACGAAAAAAGGAAGGAATTGTTATTCCTTTAACTAGGAACGTTCAAGCTAAAGAATCATCTACATATTTAGAATATGTCAAGTTAATCCATAATGCTCTGCCAGAAATTGATTACGAAGCTGTTGAAACTACCCAAAATTTTCTCAATCACAACTTCAAGGCGCCAATTATTATTGATTCTATGACTGGAGGAACTCCTGAGGCAACAAAAATAAATTCTAGACTGTCCCTTGTTGCTGAAAAATTTGGTCTTGGCATGGGACTGGGTAGTCAAAGGGCCGGTCTTTTAAGCAGTGAGCTTGCTGAAACATATTCGATAGCTAGATCAAATGCGCCTAACGCATTTCTTGTTGCTAATATTGGCGGTGCGCAGCTTTCGAAGGGACTGAAAGTTCAGGATATCAAGAATATGATTGAAATGATTGAAGCAGATGCCCTTGTTGTGCACTTGAATCCCTTGCAAGAATTGATTCAACCAGAGGGAGAACCAAAGTACAAGGGAGTATTATCAAAAATCAAAGAAATTTGTGCAAATTTTGATATTCCCATAATTGTAAAAGAGGTCGGAGCTGGGATTTCTATGGATGTTGCTAAAAAGTTAGAGTCTGCGGGGGTTTCCGCAATCAATGTTGCTGGTTCTGGTGGAACCAGCTGGGCAGGTGTGGAAAAATTAAGGGCTGAAACTGCACATAACTCAAATAAGATACATTTGGGAGAATTATTTTGGGATTGGGGCATCCCCACAGCAGTAAGTTTGATAGAAGTGAGAAATTCAGTTAAGATACCAGTCATCGCATCAGGCGGAATTCGAAATGGGTTAGAAATTGCCAAATGTATGGCATTAGGAGCAAATATGTGCGGAATGGCCTACCCTTTTCTCAGACATGCATCAAAGTCTTTCGAAAGCTTGTGTGAATTTGCTAATAAGACGTTGATTGAATTGAACAGTACGATGTTTCTTGTTGGCAGTAAAAATATATCTGAATTAGGAAAATCGAGATTCATAATCACTGGAGAATTAGCAAGGCTGAAACAATGGATAATTTGAAAGACGATCTGAATGATGTGGTATCACGTGTAAGAAGCTTTACGTTATCGGTACTTGAAGGTGAACCAAACAGGTTGTATGATGCATCACGTACCTATTTGGCCAGTGGAGGAAAGAAGCTCAGGCCATTCATGGTAATAAAGAGTTGTGAAATGTTTGCTGGGATGGAAGAAAGAGCGTTACCAGCTGCAGCAGCGGTAGAGCTAATCCATAATTTTTCTCTAATTCATGATGATATTATGGATAATGATGATATTCGTCACGGGATCTCTACGGTTCATAAAAAATACGGGTTACCAATTGCTCTAATAGCTGGAGATATCCTGTTCTCCAAGGCATTTCAAGTACTCTCTTTACAGGCTAAAAGCGTAGGTCATGATGATAATATCATTGCTGAAATGAATAGGATTCTCTCTACTTCATGTGTCCATGTATGCGAAGGTCAAGCTCTCGATATCCAAATGGCATCCAGTAATAAGATTCCAACTATAGATGAATATTTGGAGATGATCCGAAAGAAAACTGCATCTCTCTTTGAAGTTTCTTGTGCACTAGGCGTTCTATCGTCTGCAGAGCCTCTTAGGAATAACGTGGACAACCTTTCTAAATTTGGACAATTTACTGGAATTGCATTTCAGTTAATAGATGATTTAATAGGAGTAACGGGTGATCCTAAACTCACTGGAAAAGCAGTTGGAAATGATATAAGAGAGGGTAAAAAGACATACCCGATACTATTCGCATTAGAACACGCGGACACAAACAAGAGAGAAAAAATTATGAAAGTATTTGGATCCAAGGGAGCAAACCGTGACTATGTTGAAGATGCGGTTTCTGCAATATCTTCCTTGAATATACAAGAAGAGGTGCGGAGAACAGCTCATGATAATATGATCAAAGCGTTTGAATCCATAAGTAGTTATGATGAAACAAACGCGAAAAACGCCCTTGTGTCTTCTGCAAAGTTTATAGTCGAAAGGAGTTTGTAGTCTTGTGAAGAGTAACGATGAAATTCATAGATTAGTTAATGCTATAGCATTGAAAAATGCATCTGAACATTCAGGAAGAACGAACGTAAATACTGTCCTTTCAAGAATACTAGGCCTAAAACCTGAATTAAAGAATGAATTAAAGACATTGATAGAAGAAATCAGAACTGAAGTAGATTCCGTAAATAAATTAGACTTGGAGCAGCAAAAAAAAATTTTGGATGAAATAAATTCAATTGACAGCAAGTTCGATTCAAAGTCAAAACATGACCAAATGGATTCACATCCATTGCCGGAGCTCCAAATGACAGAAACTCAAGTCGTTACTCGATTTCCACCCGAGCCTAATGGTTATCCTCACATAGGCCACGCGAAAGCAGTCATAATAGATGAAGAATACGCCAGAATTTATGGGGGTAAACTGATTCTACGTTTCGACGACACGAATCCACTGAATGAAAAATTAGAGTACTACGATGCCATTAAGAATGATTTAGAATGGCTAGGGATTAAGCCTGACATAGTAAAAAACACATCTGACGATATACTTGTTCTACACGAATATGGAAAAAAACTGACAAAAAGTGGGAATGCTTATGTTTGTACTTGTGATGTTAACAAGATCCGCAAGTTGAGAATGCAACAGGTTGAATGTCCATGCAGAGAGTATACTGCTAAGTGGGAGCAAAACATTGAAAGGCTAGACAAGATATTTGACGGAACCTATCATCAAAACGAAGCAATAATAAGATTCAAGGGAAATATGCATGACAATAATACAGTTTTGAGAGATCCTACTCTCTTTAGGATCATAGAGGCGCCGCATCCACTTGTGGGCGAAAAGGTACAAGTATGGCCCACTTATGATTTTGCTGCTCCTGTTGAAGATAGTCTTGACGGAGTCAGTCATGCCCTGAGAACTAAGGAGTATGAGCTGCGTAATGCCCTGTACGCCGACATTTTAGATAGATTGGAATTAAGAAAACCAATAGTAGTTGAATTCTCAAGATTAGAATTTGAAAACATGCCTGTTTCCAAAAGAAAAATTAAACAATTGATAGATGATGGTCTAATTACAGCCTGGGATGATCCACGTCTGCTCACTTTGTCAGCAATGCGTAGAAGAGGCTTTGATCCTAAAGCAATCAAAAGTTTCGTCTTGAGTCTCGGACTAACTTTGGCAGAAACAAAACCCCCCTTTAAGACTCTGGAGTCAATGAATAGGAAAATAATCGATCCCATAGCCATTAGACTATTTTTTGTCAAAGATCCTATAATGTTAATTGTTGATGATGGTAAAAATACCATGGTAACTTTGAGTAATCATCCAACAAGGGATCTTGGAACAAGACATGTTGAAGTCTCCAATGTGATTTATATTTCACGAGATGACGCCATTTCTCTTGCAGAAGATGAAGAAGTAAGACTCATGGAATTGTATAATATAAGAATTAAGAATATAGATTTAGAAAATAAAAAAGTAATTACTGCCTCTTATCTTAACAACGAAATTGTAAGAGATATGAAGAAGATTCAGTGGGTATCAGACAAGAACATGACAAAATACAACATCCTAGTTCCAAAGGAACTGTATCTTAATGACAAATTCAATCCCAATAGTTTGGAAAATATTGAAGGATACGCTGAGTCCTCAGTTTTACAACTAAAATCCCATACTCCAATACAAATGATTAGATTTGGTTTTTGTAATACCCACGATAAAACCTCTGCTATTTTTATACACAGGTAGACAAAATGAAAATAGGTAGGATTAAGATAGAAGAAGTTGGAGAAACATACGGAATAATCTCTTCTGATGGTAAAAAGATAATTACTAAGCTTGATTTTCAAGAACAGACTGGTGTCCCGATTCCTCAAACAATAAAGGAATTCATTGTTAGAGGATGGGTTGACGAAGTTAACAAGTATATTTCAGATATTAAATTTAGTAACGAGATTAACCAGGATGACCTATTGACTCCCATTCCAGATCCATCGAAAATAATCTGTTTAGCTTTTAATTATTATGATCATGCAAGAGACGCAGGACTTTCACCTTCTGATGAACCTGTTATTTTTATCAAACCCCGAACGACTCTGAACCATCCATTTAATGATGTAAAGTGCCCATGTTTTGTACAACGCCTTGACTATGAGGCTGAATTGGCAATTATTATCGGAAAAAATACTAAAAATATTGAACCTGAAAAGGCTGTTGATTGCATATTTGGATATACCATACTGCATGATGTTTCAGCCAGAGACATCCAATTCAAAGATAAACAATTTACAAGAGGAAAAAGTATTGATACATTCGCGCCCTGTGGTCCTTGGATAACAACCAAAGACGAAATAAGTGATCCTCAGAATCTACAGATTGTTACAAAGGTCAATGGCGAAACCAGGCAAAATTCTTCGAGTAGTAAAATGGTAATTTCGATTGAGAAAATAATCTCAAGTCTAAGTAAAATAATGACGTTAGAATCTGGGGATATCATATCTACTGGGACTCCAGCAGGAGTCGCGATGTCTATGAAGGAACCAAAATACCTAAAGGACGGCGATGTCGTAGAAATAACAATTCAAAATTTAGGTACTATTAGAAATCGAATTACTTATGTATAGTATTGAAACTATATTACTGGGTTTTATCTTGGGTAATCTTTCTTAATATGACTACTTCTTTTTCCAGAATATGGCAGTAACTCTTGTATAATTCCATTAGTGTGGATCTTATGCTGGCTAATTGGATTGAAATATTGAGGGACTGTAAGCAGGTGTCTAAGGAGCGTTCTGTTGCGAACATATTCATTGATTCTTTGAATGATTCAAGCAATAGTTGATGCTCAGAACTATTTTCATTAATTAGTTTCTCAATATCCTCTACACTTTTAGAATCATTTTCATGAAAATTGTCAGACTTGAACATACTCAGGATATTGACAATGAGAAATATATTAATCTCATGGGTATTTCATCAAAATAGCAAGATTTTCCTGAGAATCGCTCCTTTCAATCTTTAAATTAATAATGTATTTATTTGCCGGCTCAAGTTCAGATTTGTATGGTGGTAGACAATAAGGGCATCATATCGTATATACGAGTATTGAAGGAAGATTTGATGATATTCAGAATAAAACCATCGGAAAGTAATGTCCCGGATTTCAAGGCAGGTCAATTCTTGACAATAGGATTGCATGTGGCTTCTGAAGGAAAAATAGTAAGAAGAGCATATTCAATAGCCTCCCCTCCAGAGCAAAAGAATGTCTTTGAGTTGCTTGTGAGATGGGTAAAAAAACCTGTACCAGGACGATTGACTACTGAATTATTCAACAGAAGAGAACTCGATGAAATACTTTGGGTAAAGCCAACAGGAGCCTTTACAATAGACGTTAAGAAACATGATGGTACTCCTGACAACAGAAGGATGATTCTTATTGGCGGGGGAACTGGACTCGCGCCGTTTATTTCCTATGCTCTTCATTTAAAATCAATTGGCAGCAACCGAGAGGTCGTAATTTTGCATGGTGCAAGTTATGTTGATGAGCTCAGTTACAGAGAGCTTCTAGCAGAACTTGAGAATGAAAGCTTGGATAGTGGAAAAGATAAGTGGAATTTTAGATATCGTGCTAGTATCAGTAGACCTCAGGAATGGTTCAACAGAAGTTGGAATGGTCAGAAAGGAAGGGTAGAATCATTTTTACGACCAAAACTAGGAACTGATAAATCGCCTCTGGAAGAGCTTGTTGGAGAATCAATTACCCCTGAAAATACTATTTTCTATGTGTGTGGATGGCAAGGAACAATTGATGGTGCTTTGGACTATCTAATTCCAAAAGGTTTCGTAACGGAAAGAAATAAGAGAAAAGATGGAAGTTATGATGTGAAGTTTGAATCCTATGGATAAGTACATGAAAATGCCGAGTCATAGAGTCCAAGAAACCTTAACCTTATATCAAGGATAAATGTGAGCATAAGTAGATATGAAATTTGAATATGAAGAATTTTCCACTATTGAAGAATTTTTTTTATATCTTGTATCCGTTGCGCCGTATATGAAGCAAGTTCTGCCTGCTAGTTCATACAAAGGATACGTATTCTCCATTCTACCACTGACCCCTCTGTCTGGAGACATACTGATGATGATTTATGCCAAGGGGAATATGGAACCAGGACTAATCGAATTTGATATTTCAACAAAGAAATACAAAACGGTTCCAGCCGTAGAGAGAGCTGACAAGAACTATTTCATAATACTGAAACCGAAGATTGCAACAATTGCAGATACTGCAATTAAAGAAATTGAAAATCTTGGTAAGAATTAAAGATAATCTTTAATCTTATAATTTTGGTGAGAGCGATTCAGAAACCGATCTACTTCTAGAGTATTTCTCTACGATATCTTCAGGTACCCGGCCATTGAACAATTGTTTTGACAAACCCTTCAGGTATCTCATAATAGCCCAGGTCCCTGCCTTTATCAATACCGCCATAAATACTTTCATTGCGGGGCCATATGTCTTGTTGCGAATAATTATCGGAATTATGTCATTTATAACCCTGAGGTTAAACTGCCAGCATTTCCAAAACAAAGCAAATTGAGATTCGTTCAAATTTCCAAAATGCATCGAATTCCTTTCAGAAAAATCTTGATACAAAAGTGGGGCTACAAGACCACTCATTTTCATTCGTTTAAAGTCATCTATCAAGTCAATCGTGTATTGTGTTTCGTCTGGTGTTTCATCAGGCCATCCAATGATTATAGTCAAGGCAGGGAACCAATGATTTTCATTCAAAATCCTGCAACCTTCTCTTACTACCGCGCCCCATTCGTCAGGTTGGAATGGTTTTGTCTTAACTCCGAGATGTTTTTTGACCATTCGTGGAGCAACAGTTTCTATACCCAGATTTGTAGCTAGCCATCTTCCACTTGAATCCATGTCATTTATTTTGGATAAATTTCTAATTAGATCTGGAGAAGATGCCACAGCAGACAGAGTCATATGAGTTGTTCCTATAAAATTAGCACCTGTTGATTTCAGACCCTTCCAAAGTTCAGTAATAGCATCTGCATTTGGTATGAAATCCTTGTTATCACACCCATATAGTAACATCTCATCTGATTGAAGCCAAATAGAATCAAAACCATATCTTAAGTTTATACTAGCCTCAGCTTGCAGTCTTTCCAGTGGGATATCTTTTTTTGAACGCTTATTTACGTCGCAAAAATCACAACCTCTCCCACATCCTCTCATAGCCTCTACCAATGAGTTTACTGTAGGACCTTGTATTGGAGGAATGTTTTCAATATTTCTTACGAATGTATGTAGTAACTCTGGTGCATCACCAGCTTCAAGATCGTGAAATAGATCCAAAGCCAACTCATCAGCTTCACCAATTACAACTGTATCAATTCCGTGAATTTTCATTCTATCAGGTTTTGCAAGTTCCCAAGAACCATTTCCACCAACAACAACCTTAAAACCATATTTCTTTTTGAGTTGAATTACTGATGCACACATTTTCTTAAATTTCATGGCAACATATGATAACTTTTCAGGTGACATAGTTGTCGTTACTGGTGCCATACCCAATGGGTCCATAACATTTATTCCAACCACAGTGGTGTTAGGTCCTATGGATTTTTCCAACATCTCTGGATGTGCAATTACAATCTCGTCTCTTTGGTATTCTTTTAATAATGCGCTTTCGATCCTTCTAAGACCACATTGAGCAACCTTTACTTCCCCTGTGTTTTTGTCGGTTTCAACGCTTGGACAAAATAACTTGTCAAATACAAATTCTGGTACGAGCTCATATGGACCACAAGCAATAAAACCATAAAGAAAATTACCTCTATAATTTGTCATAAGGCTACGGTCTGCTGTTAACACTACACGTTTACCATCTGACATCTTTTCTCTAATCCCCAAGGTCGTTTACGTATTTGGGTATAAATCTATTACTATACTGTTACCAATAATTATCATTTAATACAAGCCTGTTCGATGACCTTTTATTAGAATTGATTTTAGCTGTCTATGAGCCAAAATATTAAGGGCTGAAAGAAACGAAGCCCATCTGTAAGAAGCATGCTCATAAGAAATTACTATTTCTCTAATGGGAGTCGTGGCAAAATAGAATTTGACTTCCTTATGGGATCTTATGCCATTCAATTTCATATAAGAATATCTTATTGTCCCAATATATGACATGACATCAAGAAATCTTATTCCAGTTTCTTCTCTTACTTCTCTAATCAATGTATCTAGTTCTGATTCTCCAAGTTCTTTATGTCCTTGTGGAAAACCCCATGAACCTCTCCTATTCTTTAGGATTAGAAATTCAGGTTCTTTAACAGAAGTCGGTGGATTGTATCGTATTACAGCACCAATAGAGGTTTCCAGGAATATTCTACCTCTTTATTTTAGTACCGCAGCTAATTATAATTTTTATCGATTCTTTATCTTAGATTTTAACATAAACAAATTCTGATTTACATTCTCATGACAAATTGGTTGGAATTATAAAAACATAATTAACCTAAAGATATTAATGTGTAAATCTAAGTCGAAATTATGGGCCGATCGTCTAGTCCGGTAGGATACGGCATTGGCATTGCTGAGGTCGTGGGTTCGAATCCCACTCGGTCCACCATTAATCTGTATATTATGATTCAGGCATGGTCAACAAGTTTTTTTCAATTCTCAGGAAAGCTGCTAATTACGAAGAGCCGATAATGTATTTATTCTTTGGATAAATAATTATACACTATTGTATTTCGTAAATTGGCAAAGAGAAATATCCATTAAAGAGATTGATGGTAAAAAAGTTGTTGTCAAACGGAATAAGATAAGCAAAAATTTGCATGATTACCTTATTGTTATTTCATATGCTATTCTCTCGATCGTTCTTGCACATCCTTCATCGCCCCCTGAACTTGGTAACAAAATGACATCAAACGAAGGAACTGAAATGAGGGAAAAATTACGCTCGATTGGAATTTCCACACCATCGCTAATATTGATTTCTGATAATTTGTTAATAGAAGAATTTATTCCAGGTGGAAATCTTCATGAAGCGCTATCAAATGGAAGCGATTTTTCATTAGCATTTAGTGCAGGAATTATTACAGGGAGGCTACACAAGTTAGGTTACTCATTCGTAGACAATAAATCTCAAAATTTTCTTGTGAGTTCGACGAGAAAGGTTCTGCGAACTGATCTGGCTTTTATACAGAAGAAAGATTCAATATTTGCAAAAAGTATGGACATAGGTTCATTTCTTGGAAGCTTATTAGGATTGAATATTAGAAAGTACAAGGTAGTACAAGATGCTTTTTACGAAGGCTATTACTCTGAAGTAAAAACTCCAATTCCTTACCTCTCAATACCATTAAGAAACATCCTGGGCTTTGGACTAAGTCTCAGTTCAAATTGGGTGGTCAACGTTCTACAAGAATCAGAGAAATTAATATCATACAGGAGGAAGTTCGGTTTTTCTGTCAAATCCCCCTGATCCGAATTTGCAGTAGAAGCATTGATCAGACTGCATGTAAGTCAACTTTTGTATCAAAATAGCCCTTATCTTTAATGCAAATTTTGTCATCAATCTATACTTTAGAGGCATTGAAGGAATGACTTCGTCAAAATAAACGTTGTAATGATCTGGGCAAAATTTTAAGGTAATTTGTGCCCTATTTTTATTATTAGATTCTTTGTTTGCAGAAATATTTTTTGCTACACTAATTTGTTCTCTAATATACTCATGTTTTGGACAGGGACAGTCTTTTCCCCCTGGATGTTTGTAAGCAGGTGTATTTTTCCAATCAAAATCTGGAAAATCTTTTTCAAACTCATCCATAATAGACTAACATTAGTGCCCACTTATCAAATATAAAGATATATCCAAATCTAAACACCACCTTAATGATAAAAGATATATTTTGAACATTTTAAAAACACGATAGAAGTGTCAAAAGAGCATAGCACAGATGGAAATAACAAGTCGTCCATGGTTACAAATATCGACAGGAATGGGAGTAATATTGACGGATCAAACAAGTATGTTGATTCGAATTTAAGTACCCTGACAGAATTTAAGAAAACACTTCTTGCAGAGCAAAAAACTGGCGAAGAAAAGGTAGAATCACTTAATCAATCAATTGAATCTACCAAGATAGAAATTGATAAGCAAAGAATGGATCTAGAAGAGCTTAGAACGCAACTAAAAAAAGTAAATGAGATGAAGGAATCAGAATATTCAAAGTTTATTGAACTCAAGAATAATTTGATGGAAATTCGGAATAAAATGAAAAATCTTGACGAAAAGGCCAATGACTCAGTCGGGCACAAGTTACGAAAGGAAAGGTTTGATATGATAAATTTAGCAAAAAACCTGGATCAAATTGAAAGAGATATTCAAACGAAAAAACTAACTAAAGATGAAGAACGAAGACTGGTCGCCCGCTCAAAAGAAATGGCCACAAGGTTACATTCTCTTAAGATGATCCACAAGAAAGAGGATGATTATCGATCAATTTCTATCCAGTATGATAACTTGAAAACTAAAATTAATTTTATTTTTCACCAAAAATCAGAATTAGGAGATAAGATAGGCAGGTTAAAGGGCAGTTTGGACAAATTACTTAATCAGAGGGAAAGCTTTTATGAAGAAAGAAGAAAAGCTAGGAGTGAATTAAGAGAAGCTGAAGCTAAACTAGAGATGGTGGATACCCAGCTAAATGCGATTGAATATAGACGCGCAAGGCAGGCTAGTTTTAGAACAAGGTCCGGTACCAGTGGAGATAAGCGCGAGTACAAATATGGTAACTCTCAGGAAAGGTTGCGACGAAATAAAGAAAATATGGAACTGTTGAATTTGGCCAAGGAGGCTGCTTTGAAGAAGATGTCAAGTGGAAGAAAACTAACATTTGATGAGATGAAGCTCATCTATGGTGACGAATTACTACATGATTAACTTTAGTTTTTTCTAGTTCTTTAACGGTGTATTATTTATGGACACAGATGATATGACTATTGAAGAGGGAACAGAACTTGTCAGATGGGCAAGAACATCTGTTGAGTCATATATAAAAAATAGGAAAATAATTAACTCTACCATTAAGAGTAACAAAAAGTCGGGAGTCTTTGTTACAATTTACCATCTTAATACTATGAATAGCCAAAAAAATCTCCGTGGCTGCATTGGTTACATAATTCCATTAAAGAATATTTATGATTCGGTAATCGCCGCTGCAATTAATGCTGCTACTAGAGATCCACGCTTCAGTGCCATCAGTGAAAGAGAATTGGTTGAGGTAATTTTTGAAGTCTCTGTGTTAACCAAACCCTCGCTAATTCGAGTAGATAATTCTGATGTATCTCTAAATAAGATAGTTATTGGAAGGGATGGCCTTTTACTAGAGAGTGTATATGGTTCTGGTTTGTTTCTACCACAAGTTCCAGTCGAACAAAAATGGAACATCAGGGAATATCTCACAAACTTGTGCTACAAGGCAGGAGCGCCGCCAGACACTTGGTTATTGCCTGAGTCAAAACTATACACGTTTCATTCAATAATATTTAGAGAAAAATTACCAAATAGAGAAATCTATGCTGAATATCACAAAGTAAACTAGGAATATGGGTCATCCTAAAATCAAATTTCCTTCTTGATGATAAATTGCATCATGAATTCGTTCTTTGTCTGTAAAACTCGAATAAACCTATTCAATATATAATAAAGTACAAATATTGAAAATTATGGCAAGGGCATATTTAGCTCCATATGGTGTTGGACTAGGTCATGCCAGTAGATTACTTTCTATTTCTGAATTTCTAAAGCAAGATAACATTGCAATAAAATTTTCTTCATATGGTGAGGCGGTATCTTATATTAATAATCACGGATATGAGTGTGTAAAGGTTCCGCCTATAGAATTTGCATGGAACAATGGTGGTTTTTCAATAAAAAATACTATTGCCAATATACCACTCTGGTTTACAAACTTTGGAAGACAAATTTCTCAAGAGACAAGAAACATTTCGACATTCAATCCAAATATCGTTGTATCGGATTCAAGGTTATCTCCCTTAGTATCATCAAAAATTTTAGGTATACCTTCAGTAGTGATACTTAATCAGATAAAGCTTTTACTATCACCTAGAATCAGAGAATTTAGGGCCGCAAGAGTTTTTGAAAAATTAAATGGTGAGTTTTTTGGAAATATATGGAGCATGGCTGAAAAATTATTAATACCAGATCTTCCACCTCCCTATACAATAGCAGAACATAATATTTGGAATCTAGAATCTATAAAAAAGAAAATGCACTACATCGGTTTTACAACGCCAAAGTGGCATGGTGACAATCAAGCAATCAATAACGTAATTCATTCTTTAAGTCTAGATAAAAAGAGACCAATAGTATTCATGCATATCAGTGGTCCCCGCCAAACGAGATTAAACTTGATTTCAATGATACAGGATGCATCAAAGTACTTTAGAAAAGACATACAGTACATCATCTCCGAAGGCAAACCAAATGGCAGTACCATCCCTAGGAAACTTTCATCAACAGGCTGGTATTATGAATGGTGTCCGGTGCGAGATGAAATCTTTGCACTAAGTGACTTAATTGTGATCAGGGCGGGGCATGAAGCGATATCACATGCAATAGAGCATGGAAAACCCGTGGTTTCGATACCTATCCAAAATCACGGAGAACAACTCGGTAATTCAGAAAAAGTTGAAAGAATGAAAATTGGAATAAAACTTGAACCTTCAATTACAAACGCTTATCAAATTGCTGAGGCAATTCATAAGGTATTAAATGACAAATCCTATTTGGAGAACGTTCAGAAAATAAAGAAGATTACGGATAGATATGATGGCATTAGCAATGCTCTCGACATAATTAGATCATTTATCTAGATTGTTTTCCCTAAATGACATGAGTCAAAAAACGATATGTAAAATATACAGAATTGTAAATTAATCAAATACCTGTACTAACCAGAGCATCCCAATCTTAATTCATCATCATATTTTGGATGAAAGCTCTTTTACGGCCAATTCAATATTGTTCTTATCAAGGGCTTGTGGACATTGATCCAGATATGTATTTAGGTCCGAGATTGCCCCATTTTTGTCATCTAATCTTAATCTAACAATTCCTCTATTCTTATAAATAGGACCAAAGCGATTCGGATTAATCAATATTGCAGTCGAGTAAGATTTTTCAGCTAAAAGATATTTTTCTTTTCTAAGATAATAATTCCCAATTCCCCGATGAGCCAAGTAAAATTTTGAATTCAATTTGATGGATGCTTCAAAGTAGTCGAGTGCATCATCAGATTTTAGTTCGTTGTAAATAGAGCCTAGCATGTCCAGTGCAAGTTCATTACTTTTGTTAATGTCAACTGCATTCTTTAATTTTTTAATTGCTTCCGTTGTCTTACCGGTTGAGAGTAACCGTTCAGCTTCAAAACACATTCTGTATGAAGGATCTGTGTTAGGACTGTATTTGTCATTAATATCTTTCATATCTTGTGGGATAATTGTGATAGCCAAAGACCCATCTTGTTCCCATAATTCTGCGAATGTTTTTTCGGGTATGGATCCGACCGTGTCAGGTTTTGGAACATAAGTAATTATTCTGTTTTCATTGGGATCGTATCCTGTAATGACCGTTGCATGTTGAATTGTTTCCTTTAAGCCGGGCATGATGACTATAGAAGGAATCCCCTGATCTATTTTTTTCTTTAACCCTTGCATATTGCTCCTAAAGATGCTAACCAAAAATCCTCGCCTCTCGGCAATTTCAATGCCCTCTATAAAAATGGAGCCTTTATTATTCTTGTATTTTTGTGATCTTTTATTAGCTTCTGTATCGAGATTATATTCACCCCAATAGTTCAAAATTACATTAATCGCTAAGGGAAGACAAATGTGATCTTCCTTGTTTTCCACCAATGGAAGAATAAGAGTGTGTTCACTATCTAATTTCAACACTTAGGGTTATGGTAAGGGAAGATAAAATTCTTGTCACAAACTTATGAAATTACGAATTAATTCTGTGCCACATTCTCCACTTTTTTCTGGATGAAATTGGGTGCCAAAGATTCTTTTTGAGTTATGACAAATTATTTCATGTTTTGAAGATGATGAACTTGCAACGCATATGAAATTTTCGGGCAGATGAGAGATAGCATATGAATGGCTCTCATAAACATTGCAATGTACTTTTTCTAATAGCTTGGTTGGCTTTTCAATATTGATTCTGTTAATCCCATGTACCAGACCAGTCTTATGAATTGAACCTCCAAATGTAAGCGCAATGATTTCTGCTCCATAGCATATACCCAATAGCGGAATTTCATTATCAAAACAAGTTCTAATAATTTTTGAATTCATGGAATTAATTTCTTTTTTATTCTTTTGACGTCCTGATAATATTACTTTCTGGTAGTTCGAAAGGAAGAATTCTTCGTCATATTTCTTTAAATCATGGGTCTGTCCCATTTTATCCAAACACAAAATAATATCCTTGACATATGGAGAACCGTTGTCAACTACAAGTACACTCAAATCTTGACTTGTTAATAATCTTGAACCCATAATAATAATCATACTTTGTCTAACTATTCATAATTTGAAGAACAAAAAATCACTGAATGAAATAAATAAGAACCCAGTAATCTTGTTTTTTATCTCATGGTATTTCTTTGCATTATTGCATTATTGGCTATTTGAAATTGTAGCTAATCCTTTGCATATCAGATATATTGCAACATATGAAGGAACCTTTTCTAATGCGTTATCCAATCTAAAAGTATTGTTTTTCAGGTTAATTTTCAGCTTCGTCTTTAGGTTCACATAAACTTGAGAGTCACTCAACATGCATGCGTCGTTATTTGGGTTGAAAGATTCTAGATCATCGCACTTTATTTTAATCAATCCACTCTTCCCGTTGATACTACCAGGTAATCTAAAAACTCTGTGAATGTCATTAGTAACCTGCCCGTCAATAGGAACTCCATATTTTTTAGTCATCTTATTAAGTTCATTCCTAAAACCGTCATATCCTCCACTGGCCTCTACAATATTTTTAAGTTTTAGTTCAGACTTTTGATTTATACCCAAGCTAGATGCGACTTTTTTTCGCCATCCTGTAATTATACCACTTTTAGGTAACTTTATCACAAAACCATTGCGATATTTACGGACGCCAATGCTTTCACACATAAATCCATTTCCAATTATATAATCGGTAACGTTTGATCTCGAGTTAGAGTCTAAGTTTCTTATATTAGGATCGTTTACATGGAAGTGAAATCCTGCATTCCCAGAAAAGAATATCTCTACAAACTTCTCTTTTATCCCAAGGTCGCTATATAAGAATTCCAGTAACTTTGTTGCTTCCTTTTTTATAGAGGTGAAGCATTTTTTGCAAGGTATAGAAGTATCATATGTTTTCCCTTTATTGCAGTTTATGCACAATTTTTGCTGTGAATTTACAAATCCGCACAGATTACAAATATAATAAGTATGATCATGAAAACATGGTATATCTAGATCTTTTATGTCAATATCAAATATGAGATCGGCACCTTCCCACTGTTTTTCATTGATAGGATTTGAAGGGAATCCGTAATACGCGTTCGAATAATATACATCCAATGGAACGTTTCGTATTAATTCTGCCATAAGTTCGCCCACATTCTTAAAAGACAGATGTCTAACTACTAACGAATCAAATTTCCTGTATCCAAATTCTCTTTTTTCAATTGAATATAGATATGGGAAATGTTTGTTTTCAAAATAATACTTTCTAAAAACGTCTCTAAGAAACTTGATATTTTCATTTGTGTTTTCGATTTGATTCAATTACTTAGTTTCCTTCTTCCAAATTGAATAGGATTAATGAGGTTTTCACACTCTTTAGTTGCAAAGCACAGATCTTCACTACGTAATCTATCGCAAGAGGGTACAGAATATTTTATGTGACTTCCTTTCTTTCCTGCCAAATGTTCAACTTGATATCTGGTTATTTTCTCATTATAATCAGGAGAATTCTTGAAAATTTCAATTACATCCTCCTCCGTTTTACCAATGGCAAGTAGATAAGTTGCTAACATGAACCTAGCAGAATGAGGAAGATTTTCACCTTTATTTATGATATCCATGGCATGTTTTATGCATGGAGGATACTCGAGAATTTTAAACTGATTCCTGTAGACATATCGTCCTGAATATTTTTTTCTAAGTTCATCGGCTTTTGATTTTATCGAAACTGGCACCTCATAGACCTTCATGTTCTTTATTCTGGTGTAGATCAAATTGCTTAATTCATTTCGAATTAGCCTTACTGTTTCATCAGTATCAAGATACACATATCCATCTTTTACCGACCTGTTTATCAATTTCCATTCTTGTTCATTCATCTTGGAAGCTCTCTGAAGATAATCAGGAATACTCAATTTACAAATACTTGAAGTTGAATCTACATCTATATTGATCTTGAATAACTCTTGGAATATCTTTTGAACCAATAGCCTTTTCTTTTCTAGAGATCTCTCATTGATCAAATCGGCAGATAGGAATTTTTCTACCCTCATAGCTTCAAAGAGAGAACACTTTTTTGATACCTCTTCTAATCCAATCGATTTTATGAGCAAAAGTGAAACCAAAAATGTCATAATTTCGATTTCATATTCATCCAAATTTGAGTAAACTTTCCCTTTGAGTTCATTTTCCAATTTTTCCACCGCCCTGTTAATTATGTGATTCATTTCAGGGCGCTCGAATTCTTCAAAATCAAATTTTGTTTCTTGGACGTAATCAGACGCTTCTTGTAAGAATGGGTACTTTGCCAATTCAGATGATCCCAATTTTAATGACAATTCAGGCTTGACAATATAATACAAAATACTCTAATAAATACAAATACAAATCTTTAATATCCTAGTAACAAACATACAAGCAATTGAATTTTAGGGTTGGATTTCACGTGTCCATAGCAGGTGGAATACAAAACTCAATTACTAATGCGGTAGACATCGGATGTACAGCATTTCAGATTTTTACGAGGAGTCCCAGGCAATGGCGCTCTAAGGATCTCGTAGAAGCTGACGTAGAATTATTCAAAACCAATCTGAAAAAAAGCGGAATAAACAAAAATTCAGTTGCTGTTCATATGCCTTATTTGCCTAACCTATCCGGTCCAGATGGTGAATTATTCGAAAAGTCATTGAATTCATTTACAAGTGAGCTAATAAGGTGTTCCCAATTAGGTATTGAATATCTTGTAATACATCTCGGCTACCATAAGGATCTGGGGAGAGAACATGGCATTAAACAGTTGTTAAAAAGTTGCGGCGAAGCCGTTGATAATTATAAATCGGCGTTCAAAAGGAATTTGGACGTTACCATTTTATTAGAAAACAGTGCAGGTCAAAAAGGTAGTATAGGAAGTAAACTTGAAGAATTAGGAGAAATTCTTGATAAACTTTCTAGTAAGACATATTGCGTCTGTCTAGACACGTGTCACGCATTTGCATTTGGATATGATTTAAGCACTGAAGAGGCGTGTAAACGATTTATTGGTGAATTTGACAAAACTGTCGGTCTAGAATCCCTCAAATTCATTCACTTGAACGATTCTAAATACGAAGTTGGATCTCATCTGGATAGGCATGAGCTGTTTGGCCATGGAAAAATAGGTGCAAAAGGATTAAGCACAATAATTAACGACAAAAAAATGGGAAACGTACCGATGGTAATGGAGCCTGAATTCGTGTCTATAGAAGATGATGCAAAGAACCTTGCATTAATACGTAAACTTAGAAAGCAGCCCAATTAACTTTAGCCATACAATTAGTTTTGGAAATAATAATAAATGCATGTTAAATCACAGATTCTAAGAGAAAAGAGAAAAAATGAAGACTTATGAGACAGTAATGAAACTCGCACTTGAAAGAGGTTTTTACTATCCAAGCTGTGAAATTTATTCGGATGCCCTTGCAGGATTTTGGGAATATGGACCAACAGGTACTAAAATGAAAAACAATTTCATCGAACTTTGGAGAAGAGAACTGTTGAGACGGGATGACATGATAGAAATAGATGGCTCACAGATTATGAGTAGAAGTGTCTTTGTTGCTTCCGGCCATCTTGATAATTTCACAGACCCAATACTAAAGTGCAAGAATTGTGGAGCCACCTTCCGAGCAGATAGGTATATCACTGAAAAAACCGGCAAGGACGTTCCAGAATTGATTTCTGGAAATGAAATAGACAAGATGGTGCAAGAATTTGATTTGAAATGTACCACTTGTAAAGGAACATTTTACGAATCGAGTAAATTCAATATGATGTTTAAAATAGAAATTGGCCCTTCAAAAGAAGAGGCATATCTTAGGCCAGAAACATGTCAAACAATTTTCGTAGATTTCTCCAGAATTTTTAAAATTATGAGAGGAAGGCTCCCACTTGCAGTAGCACAAGTTGGTAAAAGTTTTAGGAACGAAATTGCCCCAAGACAGAGCCTGCTCAGGCTGAGAGAATTCTATCAGGCAGAAATTGAGGTCTTTTGCAATCCCAACAGGTTAAACGATATACCGAAATTTGAACAAGTCAAAGGCACATCACTTACATTATTCATTGATAACTCATCTCGGAAAATCAGCGCAGAAGAGGCGGTGCAACAGGAGTTATTGCCAAACAAACTAGTCGCTTACTATATGTCACTACTGGCAATGTTTTACAGCAAGACAGGCATAAGTATGGAGCGCACCAGGTTTAGGCAGTTATCTGACGATGAAAAAGCATTTTATGCATCGACGGCCTTTGATTTTGAAGTTGAAACAAGCAGTGGTTGGTTGGAATTGGTTGCATGCAATTATCGATCGGATTATGATTTAAGCAAACATAGTGCAATAAGTAAACAGAATCTTAACGTAATCGACCCGTCTGATAATACAAAAGTTCTACCACATATATTCGAACTTTCAATGGGGATTGATAGAAGTATTTACTCAATATTAGAACATTCCTACTATGAAGATACAGAAGCAAAGAGAGTTGTATTAAAACTAGTTCCGCGAATAGCTCCCGTACTTGTAGGAGTTTTGCCACTTGTCACAAAAGATGGTCTACGCGAAAAGGCACAGGAAATATATTCAACTTTAAAATTAAATTATTGTGCATTTTACGACGAATCAGGGTCTATTGGCAGGAGATATAGAAGACTTGAGGAAATAGGAGCGCCATTTGCCTTTACCATTGACAACCAAACTATGAAGGATGATACGGTTACAATAAGATATAGAGACTCCATGATGCAAGAAAGAGTAGGGGTTTCGGAAATTTCCGGATTTTTAGATGCAAGATTAGATTCAAAATAATTTGATGATATTAATCCAAAATGGTAGTAATGTATTCAAGGGATTATTTCTCTGTACTTAAATCAAGCCCATATGCAAGCAATGTTTGTCCATTGATCAGAAGGCTTTTAGGACGAACGGATAATAACAAATTAGCAAGCTAATGATTTTGAAGAGCGTCAAATATGTAAAGCATGTACTTCTCATCTTTAGTCTGGTTACTCTTTCGGGAACGACGATAATATCAACACAAACACTTGGGATCAAATTTACTGCTTCAATGTCCGGTGACCAAGTTGCTCCTCCTACAGACTCTAGTGCCAATGGGACTGCTTCATTAAGAACCACTGCTTATGATACCGTTATAAAGTTCAAGATCAAGGTAACAGGATCTTCTGATGTAACGAGTGCTGATATTCATCTTGGAAAGATAGGAGAAAACGGTGAAGTGGTTGCTGATCTTTTGAAAGATAGCAAAAAGAATGGCATAAGGATGGGAACATCGATAAGAGGAAACATTACCAGTTCAGACCTAGAAGGATCTTTAAGTGGCAAAGAGCTGGTCGATTTAATTTCGGCAATGAGAAATGGAACTACGTATGTGAATATCGATACTCCATACCATGATAATGGCGAGATTAGAGGGCAGATAATTCTTCGATAAATCAAATTCAATGAAGCAAATAAGCATTGTAGGTTTTCGATCCTCGGAATTGAATTGGAAATCAGGCATTCCGAGCAAACTCAAATTTTGGAAAATGGAATTCACTTGCACTACATTGATATATCCTTGAATCCAAAAACCCGTAGATCAATTGATGGCAAAACAAGATCCGAATCCGCTTCCGTATGGTGCTTTACCGTATTTTCAAATACACTATTTAATTGAGCCTTTAAAGATTTCTAATGCGTCATCGTACATGGCAAAGTGCAGAGCAAAAACAGAAGGACATTTTGGAGATAAAAAAGTCACTGAAATAGAGTGGATAGGTGGTAGGTTGGCTGAAAAGTTGACATCGGACAAAGAACTAACTGACATGCTAAAACCATTCATCCTCAAAGAAGGAGAGATTAGTATTGATCCGCAAAAAGATAGAGTAAGAGTGTACACTAAATGGAAGAGAGAAGATAAACTAGAGTTCGATCCTCAGTTCTTTCAAGTTGTCGAAAGAATCGCTGGTGCAATTAAAAAATTAGAGTCATAAAGCCAACCATATTACTTGTGACCTTTAAGCAATTAGGCAATGTTAGATTTAAAATGCTCAATCGATTTTGGTCCTTAGATTAAATTCAATATGTACATATTAAGGAACAGTAAAGGAAGCCTATGCTGACTAATACACCCAATCTAAGTCAGGATAGTAAACTAGTAAAAGAACTAAAGGACGGAAAGCTGAAAATCGCGATTTATGGTCTAGGCCATGTTGGTGCGCCACTTGCTGCTGTCTGGCTCAGAGCAGGGGGCCACGTGATAGGGGTTGACAAGTCCAAAAAGGTTCTATCTGAGGCAAGAAAGGGAAGAACTACAATTCCTGAACCAAACGTAAACCGAGCGTTTAGAAACGGAATTGATTCAGGACGATTCAAGTTATACGAAGATCCTATCAAAGCATCAAGAGATTCTTATTTTAAAATGATTTGTGTTCCTGTATTATTCCAGGATCAAGAGTTGTCGGCCGACCTCACAGCGGTATCGGAGGTTGCCACTACGATAGGAAGGGGGCTGAAAAAAAATGATGTGGTATCACTTAATCCTAGTGTTCCTCCAGGAACCACGGAAGATATTGTGATCCCAATAATTGAAAAAGAAAGTCGTATGAGTATAAAAAGGGACTTTTGTATGATATACAATCCCGAAAGAATTTATGAAGGACGTGCGGTTAAAGATATTGAAGAAAATTATCCTGCAGTAATATCTTCTGTCGGTCCGAAAAGTAACAAAATAGCATATACGATTTATTCACTCATTTTCAAAAAAGGAGTATTACTATTAGATAGTATTAGAACAGCTGAAGCAGAAAAATTGTTTGAGGGAGTATATAGAGACGTGAATATCGCCCTTGCTAATGAGTTGGCAAAATTTTGTGAAGCAGCAGGAATTGATTTCTGGCAGGCAAGAGACGCTGCAAATTCTCAGCCCTTTTGTCACATACATAAGCCAGGGATAGGAGTTGGAGGTGCTTGTATACCAGTATATCCACAATTTGTACTCGATGTCGCTAAGAAAATTAATGTTCTGTGTGAAGTAACGAACATAAGTAGAGCTATAAATGAGGGTATGCCTTCATATTGTGTAAGACAAGCAATTAGATTACTAAGATTTTCAGAACTTCCAAAATCTACAGTAACTATATTGGGATTGGCCTTCAGAGGAGACGTTTCTGATACCCGTTTGTCTCCGACTTACTCGATAATAAGGGAATTGCAAAAGTCTGGAGTTAAGAGGATCAATATTCATGATCCCCTTGTTAGTGACGATCCAAGTCTGTCAAGCTTTCGTAATGTAGTCCTAACATCAGATCTAAAAAAATCAATAAAAGATTCCGATCTCATAATTTTGTCAACAGATCATCATGATTACAAGAAACTTGGTAAAGCATTTTTTAGAAATATACCTGTTTATGATGGTCGTGGATTACTAGACAGAAATTTGGGGGAAAAACATAAGATCCTTACAATTGGTCAAGGGAATAACAAAATGAAGTAGATTGATTTGACTCAATCTATTTCCTCTGAAATTCAATACAACTTTTTATCCACTTAGTTGGAAATCGGCGGTCATAGAAATGCAAATGCATGTAGGAAGCAATGCAATTATGAATCAAGATACCATCATGTTTGCCACCATCTATGCCAATTCCTCGTTTCATCGAATATGCGTATTTCGAATCTGACGGCAAATCTTCTAGCGATGAGTAGTGGAATTCGTGACCTCGTATATTTTCTATGTTTCCAAAAGTTGATGTATTCATATCTGCGCTTGTATAGTTCAGTGTAAGTCTTCCTGTCATTTGCGTTCTTGCGTCAACTATTCCTACCATTCGAAACACTTTCTTTGAATTTTTGTATCCAGTAATTGATTTGGTGAGATACATAAGCCCTCCACACTCGCCGTATATTGGAATTCCTTGTTCACCGGCCTTTTTTATTGATTTTAGCATTGATTGATTTGAATTGAGTTTATCCGCCATGACTTCAGGAAAACCTCCTCCTAAAATTAATCCAGAAATGTCATTAGGAATATGGTTATCATTGATGGGACTAAAATAAGTTATCTCTGCTCCTATATTTCTCAAGATATTTAGATTCTCATTGTAGTAAAAGTTAAAGGAGTTATCAAGGGCAACGCCTATTTTAACGAGTTTTGGAGCTTTGGGTTGGGACCTATTCACTGATCTGGTAGTGAGCTTTGATTTTTTTAACTTAAGTAGGGAAATAATTTTGTCGTAATAAATTTCCTCTGATACTTTACTTGCAAGTTTCCGTATCTTATTTTTTTTTGAAGGTTGTAATTCATCTGTAGGAACCAAACCTAAGTGACGCTCATCCATCTTTAATTCATGGTCTCGTTTAACTATCCCTAATATAGGAACATCTATTGTATTTTTACATGCCTCTATTAGATACCTTGCGTGTTTGGGCCCTGAAACATTATTAAGGATTATACCCATTATTTTCAATTTGTTGTCGAAATTCAAATACCCAGAAATTATTGCAGCAATTGAACGAGCAGCCTTTGCTGCATCTACCACCAATATGACTGATGTGTTCAGAAGTTTCGCGACATACGCAGTACTTGCAAAATCGCTTTTTCCAGATATTCCATCGAACAATCCCATGACTCCTTCAATAACGGCGACATCGACATCTTTCGTAGCATCTTGAATGGTTGAGATAATACCATCCTTGCCCATTAACCACGCATCCAAAGTTCGCGATGCCTTTCCTGTTATTATTTTATGATAACTTGGATCAATGAAATCTGGTCCAACCTTAAATGGTTGAACCAATAGACCTTTTTTACTTTTGAAAGCATGCATGACTGCAAGAGAAATAGTTGTCTTACCAACCCCACTCGTTGTACCTGCTATAATAAGTATTGGCGGCATAGTCACCAAATAGATGATCAAATTAATATTAGTCAGCCGATATTTATCGTAATAGCTTTAAAAAAATTTGTTATTTATAAGCGAATTGTCAATATCATATCTAGATATTTATTTTCATACTTCAAAAGGGACTTAACGGAGATATGCTCGTGGCATATTAATAATCATATATTGCGTAATTGGAATATAATCAACAGTCTTTGATGAATGAAACTAGACAAGCTGAGAAGGTTCAGACGGCATGACAAATTTGTCGAATATTAAGTAAAATATTAACTTTGATATTGATTCTTTTTGCTCACCTTTTTCTTTCTGGTAAAAATATTGTTACTATATTTGGTATTAACAGTATCAAAATGACTATTTCCTTTGAATGGTTTTGGATTATTATTTGATTACATAAATTTATCAAAATAATCTAAATTTCTTAAACTATTTAGCTCTTGCATAAACTCATATATAAAGCGAGTTCTTTAAATATCAGTAGCTTTACGGATTCGGTAGAACTGATAATGCTAACGCCCTATATTTTGCAATTCGTTGCATGAAGATTGCCAATCTACTTCAATTTTACCTATAGAGCTGTTTGAAAAACTTATCTGCTAGGTAGATATCTAATTAATTTAGCAAATTTGAAAACTGAAAAAAATTCAAGATATGTGTTAGGCTATTGTACATTAGCTGGCTTATTGTCATCAATTGTAATATGTGGATTGTTATTTAGTTTGGATTTCATTTCAAAAACTCCTCCTGGTACTTTTTTTGCTGTGATAGGATCATCTCTAGGATTTTATGATTCTAATACATCGCCATATGTTGGTCTCCTGTTACATTTTGCTACTGGTACTGTAGCTGGTAATTTGCTCGGTCAAGGTGGAATATTCTGGAACAGATTGATTCCATTTGGTCTCAGACGTGGTACAGTTTTAGGAGTCATAACTGGAATATCACTTTGGTTAGTTTTGTTTTTACCGTTGACAATGTATATTATTCAACCGAAATTAGAAATCTTCAACTTTTCTGCTCCAAATCAATATGTCTTTGTAATTGCTCAGCATTTTCAAGGGTTAGATACGATTGTAGTAATAGGGTCGTTTTTTTTCCACATAGTTTATGGAATAATCCTAGGATTAATAGCAGGACGACTTATCGAATTAAAAAACTGATTGTGGTAAATCCGTTAAACGCTAGACCATGGTGAATCAGTGAACCACCTTCAAGAACATATACTGTAATTTAACCGTGTGAAACTTCGTATTCATCATCGCCTTTGCACCTCCGACGGTTCGTTTCGCGTAGGTTTGATTTAATTTCTAAATAATGACCGTAACAATATATATTCAATGAACGAAAAAATTTACTTCTATCCCAAATGTCTAAACAGTTTTCCGTTGCCCCTGATACATTTCCACCAAGAGGTGATCAACCAACCGCAATAGAAGGTCTTGTAGAGGGCCTAAGACGCGGCAAAAAGATTCAGACATTATTGGGAGTGACTGGCAGCGGGAAGACTTTTACAGTTGCAAATGTAGTTGCAAGAACAAATAAGAACACCCTGGTTATTTCGCATAACAAAACTCTTGCAGCACAATTGTATTCTGAGTTCAAGCAATTCTTTCCTAATAACAACGTAGGCTATTTTGTTAGTTTTTATGATTATTATCAACCTGAAAGCTATTTGCCCCAGACCGATACGTACATAGAAAAAGACACTGAGGTGAACGAAAAAATTGAAAAAATGCGCCTTGAAGCAACTGCGATGCTCATGTCTGGAGAACCAACAATTATAGTATCAACTGTTTCGTGCATTTACTCTTTAGGCTCACCGCGAGAATGGGATGAAAGTGCTATTACCCTATCAGAGAATATGGAAATTGGGAGAAAAGAATTAATTCACAAGTTAATCGAAGCTCGCTATGAGCGAAACGACATAACCCTGTCGTCTGGCAGTTTTAGAGTTAAAGGTGACACTATTGATATTATACCAGGGTATTCAGATG
>JBHENS010000009.1:32239-32695 GCA_046261955.1 Nitrososphaeraceae archaeon
CAAAGAATAACGCCTTGTCGTCCATACGGCGAGAACTTGAAACCTGGCTACCAAATTTGCCTGGTGAACTTGAAAGGCAAAGACTCAATTCAAGAACTAATTACGACTTAGAAATGATACAAGAGTTGGGTTATTGTTCTGGAATTGAGAATTATTCTAGACATTTTGATGGTAGAAAGTCAGGACAACCTCCGTACTGTCTACTTGATTTTTTTGGTAATGATTTTCTGCTGGTAATAGATGAATCTCATGTTACGCTACCTCAGCTTAGGGGTATGTATAAGGGTGATTATAGTAGGAAAAAAAGTCTCATCGATTATGGATTCAGATTGCCTAGCGCATTTGACAATCGACCGCTTAAATTTGCTGAATTTGAGAAATATCTAAAGCCGGTGGTGTTTGTGTCTGCAACACCAGCAGACTATGAAAGGAAAAATAGTTCTGCAATTGTAGAGC
>JBHENS010000010.1:0-31038 GCA_046261955.1 Nitrososphaeraceae archaeon
GCTTCTTCTCCTTCTGTTTGTGCGAAAGCTTCTTCTCCTTCTGTTTGTGCGAAAGCTTCTTCTCCTTCTGTTTGTGCAAAAGCATTATTTGCCATAGGAGTTGACGATACAAAGATGATAGCTGCTGCAAGAAATACGACAGCAATTGACATTTCCTTATTCATATTCATAAGTGAATATCTTCTGAAAGCTAATCCAATTAACTGTTGGCTCAATATCTTATATCTAAATCTTCATATCATTTATTCAATAATCATCTATCAAGATAACCCATATACACATTGTACTTTGTACTCGGTCAGATAGTCTTACATCTCAATGCGTCACAATAAATGACTGATTTTCAATATCTTCCTTTCATTTAGCAGCGTAGAAAAATTGTTGTTTTACCAATTTTACCTATAAAGTAAGATTGGGCATAGTTTAATTGATAACTGAACCTTACTAAAAAAATGGTTTCTAATTATTCTAAAGTTAAAATCTTTTACTCTCATTTCACTAATTTGCGCCAACTTGTTGTAGGTAAAACTGTTCTTTATCAGTCTTTTCAGGCTTTACTCCTTCCAGTTCCATCAAATTTTGTAAAATGCCTTTACCCTTACTTATCTTACCATCCGGTAATCTTACTGTGCCATCTATGAACGCGCTGCTACCACATATAGGATTAAATGATGTTTCTACATTGTCACAATATTTAAGTAAAGTTCTTTCTGAGGAACCATCCGGATTTAGAAAGAACCTTCCTTTCCTAAAAACAATCCTGGCATCTTTTGATGTAGTAGGTATCTCTTGTTCTTTTGTGAAAGTAAAAATCACTTTCACATTCTCAAGTTTTTTTGCAACATCTCTCAACCAATTATAGTAAATCACATTCAGAGAGTCAATAGGATGATGTTCTACGTCTCCAATCTCACCATCGGAATTCTCGGTGGATAACTTCGTGTTACTGTAAAATAGTATAAGCTTAAACTCAGGATCCTTCTTATCCTCCATATACTGAATCATGCATCTTGCAGATTGTGCTCCATTTGCGCCCGACCAATATGCTACGTTCTTCTCAATTTCGGCAGCTACTTTCCATAAGAAATGTTCTTTAACTGGATTTAGTTTTAGCTTGATTTTATCTCCGATCTTAACCTGTTGATTAAAATAAGCTGCAAAGGCATCCGATTTCCCTGTAACAGGGTTGGTATACCCATATGGCTTCTCTTCTTTGATTGTAAGTTCAATATGATCTCTCGTTGGTGACGATGCGATTGAATAAGCACGGTTAACAGTACTCTCCTCAACACCTCCCGATGCTGTAGGCCTTTTGAGTATTGCACTCAATGTTACAAATTGGCCTATGACGAAATTGAATCTTTGTGAAGCAGAGAATGGTTTTAAAGTGTAAGTATAAGTATCGTGCGTTTCTTTGACTTTCTCAGTAATCTGCCATTCAAGTTCTTCTGGCAGTTTTCTTTCGGAAATCTCCTCTGGCATTATGTATCAAGAAGGTAATCCAAACAATCATATAAAAAACATGCTTAATTTTAGAACATATTTATAGAATGAAGACCTACATCAACCGTACTGCCTAATTATTTTGGCCTTTGTTCATAAGTGCAGAAATTCTAAATTCGGTTTTCAGGTTCTTTTTAACAACCTAAATTTATTTTAAGATCATGATGATAAAATTACATTTTTCATTACCATTGATCGCATAGTGCCATAAACAATTTCAGAATAGTCAACATTAAGAGTCATGATACTAAATTATACACAGTGAAAAAAGATTATTCGTGGGCCATTACTATTCAAAAAGAAATTTCAAAAAAGATAATAACTTGTGATACCATTGACAGAATTGAAAACATTTGTGGTGTAGACGTCTCCTACAGAGATAATATAGCATATTGTTCTGCTGTAATAACTAGTATAACCTTCAAATTGATAGCTTTTGTAAATCTCAAATGTAAAGTAGAATATCCATATCTACCAGGTTTATTCTTTTTAAGAGAATCTGGTCCATTACTAGATACTTTGGCATTACTAAAAAATGAATCTGAATTTGATTTTGATATTTTACTTATCGATGGGCATGGAGTGTTGCACCCGAGGAGATGTGGATTAGCTAGTTATGTTGGTTATACTATTGATAAACCAACTATTGGAATTGCCAAGAATCTTATTTGTGGATCTTTATTGAGGGATCATTATATAGAATATCATGGCAATGTTCTTGGATATAGGATTAAAAAAGAGCGAAAAAAACCACTCTACATTAGTGTTGGACACAAGATTAGTTTAAGTAAATCCATACAAATCGTTCAAGACTTAACCAAAGAGGGAGAAAGAATACCCGAACCATTAAGAATTGCAGATGTCAATTCAAAAAACTATCACAATTTTGCTTGAACTACAGATAAAACTACTTCAATGATTAGTTCTTTATTCTAGGTTTTTAGCGTATAAGATAATGCTAGTACAGGAGGATGTATACTTTAACTTTGTAAACTCCATTGATTCTGAGGTAACGAGAAAAACTTATGAATACTTGGTGTCAAAATTCTTGAAATTGTAATTTAGATCTAGGATCTTTACTAAGATTATCACAACAAGACCTATCAAACCTTCTCATAAAGTATCTGGTTTCTCAAAAAATATCAAGTCAATACAAGAATCAAATATTTGCCGCAATAAGACACGCCTGTGAGATGAACGATGTTATACTTAACTGGAAGAAACTAAAGAAATTTATCAAGTCAGAAAAAACAGGAAATGAAACCAATGGTAAGGATAGAGGTTATACTCACGAAGAAATTCAAAAAATATTAGGATTTTCAGATCAAAGGTCAAAAACAGCATTCCTAGTTTTAGCGTCTACTGGTATTCGAATAGGTGCTATACAGATAATTAGAATAGGAGATTTAGAACGAATAGGTTTCCTTTTTCTTTTCGTCTCCCATGTTATCCCATTGCACAACATTGCTTAAAAACAGGGGACCAATTTAGTTTAAATTCTCACATTTATTTAAAGCATTATGCAATTAGGATAACATCTAGTACTTGAGAAAACAGCCTTGTTCAATAAAATACGAGAAGGCCGTACCGAGTGATACATCGTTTAAAAAGCCACTCCTTATGTATCTCCTTATAACAATTACGATATTTTTTCCTCCGCATTTCTATTTTCAACATATTTATGGTTTGTTAACTGAAGAAGGCATTTGTACAAATGGAGTTGTGACTATAGGGAACGAAACCCAAATCCTCAATCAATCTGCTGCAGAATATATCAAAAATTTGTCAAGTGATAATCGCCTAATGGGTGAGGTTTTCTGTCATGACATGTTAAATGAAACAATTGCAAAATAAAACCTAATTTAAGGTTCAGTCGGAGGTTCTTCTGGTGGTTCCTACTAAAAAGTTAAAGTATGATATAGGTGATGGTGATAAACTAGTCGAATTCTACTGCGAAAAGTGTTTTGAAAGATGGGGTAGGAAGAGCACAAAAGGATTATTTTGGCTTTTCCTGAATTCCTTTTGTTCTCTTGTATGCTTCGGGCGCTACTACTGTAAAGGATCCTGCTAATAGTGCTAGAGGTATGGACAACAATAACGAAAAACTATAAAATATGAGGTCGACTGTTTCAGCAATTAAAATACAGGTGCTCTCAGCAGTAAATAAAATAATTAAACTTGTCTTTAGAATTCGTTTTAAGTCGGATTGTCGGTGAAGTCGAAGTAAATTAGAAAGACCGAGGATAAAGTTTCTAAGTGTACTTATTAGATTAGGGACGAATCCGTTCCTGGATTGTTGTTCGAGCACTGAGAAAGGTCGGACGGAGTCGCAATTAAAGGAAAACTTTACTGCTTCTGACTTTGGAGGTTCCATGGAAGGAAAAGGTCTGTCAGATCTTCAATCCGCAATGACCGCTAATCAGACATATGTTAACATTATGACAAGTGAACATCCGGAAGGAGAGATAAGTGGATTAATTTACGCCAAAAGCACGTCAACTGAAACTCAGGATATAACTGGAACTTCTAATACTATAGAGGAGAATGCTATAGAGGAGAATGCTATAGAGGATAATGATGAAGGAGACTCTGAGGAAGATGCAGAGGAATCAGAAGATGTTGATGCCGGAGGGAACGAGGACTAATTTAAGCCGACTTCGGCTAGATAACCAATGAATAGAGCGTGTTTCAATAGATAAGAACTATTGAAGTATATATAGTGCCTACTCAATTTTGCTTGAGAGAAATCAGTCTTACCTTATATTTTTATTAAACTAGTATATAACATTCATAAATGTCTCATGACCTACTCAAAGGATTGGTTTCCGATATACTCGACCTAGATGATATCATGTTATCGGTAAATAGTGGAAGCGGCATTTGTGAAGTTAGAACTCAGAGAGATTTACCTATTCGTATAAAGGACAAGTGGATGACTATAGGTAACGAAGATAAATCTTGGCATATACATTTGAATCTTGACAACATAAAGACTGCAAAATTTGTAAAAGAAGTTAGAGAGAGCGGAATAAATGGATATAGCGTCAGATTCTTTGATTCAAATGGCAATATTGCAATGCGAGCAAATTTTGTAAAGATGTATGACGATAATGGTAACTTGCTATCAGCAAAGTCCAGCAGGTATGATGAATTATTCACAAAATATGGAAAGAAAGAAGTCATTTCATTTAATGCGTAATTAAATCATTTTTATTGATAAGATACATTGTTTAGATTTTAATGTATTTGATTTCCTCATTTCATTACATATCCGTCCTAAATAATAATACTGCAACAAAGACCTGAATCTGAAACTCGTTATTACAGTTAAAGTTATGATGTTTATATCCTAATTACGGAACTAATTGATTCTTACTATTTTTTAAATCAGTAACCTTTAGTTAACGTTAAATCCCAAAAATCTATTGCTTTAGTGGTAGTAACAACACTTGTAGTATCATCTTTATTAAGAAATATTTTGTAACCTATCGGATCTTCCCTATCTGATTTGTCATTACTAATATTAGATGAGACATTCTCAGATAGTTTTTTTTCTACATACGCAAAGTCCTTTTCGCAGTCTATATTAAGCTCGCCAGATAAGCCATAAAAAAAATTATTTTTTATATACTCTAACACATCATGCCATGTATATGCTTTCATTCTGCCTATCAAGGAATTTTCCGATGGCCTGTTTGCGTAATAGCAATAGATATCAAACGATTCAGCTCTTTTATCACAACTATCGCAATAAAAATTCTTACCCTTCTTGGCACAATCATAACATTGCTTAATTATCACTCAAGTACTATCACAATCGAGTTATAAATACTGATTATTATCTCCCATTTTCGTACCAGAATCGCAATGCTCTGAATTTACAATCAACAAATGCAAAATTAAATTTTGTTATACTAATGACATTAGACTATGGTGTAAAAGTAAAGATACGTTTTTTTACAGGATACTTGAAAAAATAATGTTTGCAATTTAGGAAACCTCAGTTATGCACTTTATGCAATAGGGATCTTAAATTTAAATACAAACCAGACAAATCTTGGAATATTACAGGTTATCTTTGTAGTGATTGTCATATGAAAACAACAAAGGAATTTATGATTAAGCAGAAAGAAGAAGAAGAAAAAAATAAACAAAAACAAAACCAGTGCTTTATTTGTCATGATATTGTTGACCAAGAGAAAAAAATGAAAGCAAGGTGGCAATGGGGCATGGAAAATGACATTTTCTTATGTGAAAAATGCTATACTCAAAAAGAACAAGATTATCAAACAAAAGTAAATTTTTGTGTTAAATGTGGAAAAAAAATTGGTTTCATGAGGTATAATCCAAAACCTAAATGGAAAATTGATGGACAGTTATGTAGAAAATGCTGGGATACGATAAATGCTTCGCAAGATTAGATAATGGCAATTTTGTTATTGATATAACTGTATATACTTTTTCTTCACTATGGTTTTTATGCTACTGAAACCAAGAATACCATATTGAAACGTAAGGTCAAGAAATCGAATTCCAAGAAAATCAAGAAGAAATCCATAATGTGGGCGGTAATATTTGGTGTGGTATTAGTTGGAGGTTCGATAACGGCATTTTTGACTATGGGACAAAACATTGCCCCGCAAAATCAAGAAGAACCTGAACAGCTTATTGATACGCTTCTACAACCAATAGTTCAGAACGCATCAGCGCTGGGGACCACTAAATCTAACATAACTTTAGTGGAATTTGGTGATTATCAATGTCAATATTGTGCAAGGTTTCATAGGGATACCAAAGATCTCATTGTTAATAATTTTGTCAATACAGGTATGATTAACTTTTTGTTCAAAGATTTTGTTATAAATGACAGACCATCAGATAAGTTATCAACCCTTGCAGCCATTGGATCTTATTGTGCCGCAGAACAGGGGAAATACTGGCCATATCATGATGAGGTATATAGAAATTCAAAAGGAGAGAACACTGAATGGGTATCAAAAAATAGTTTAACCCAATTTGCAGTTTACGCAGGGGTTACTGACATAAACAAATTTTCAACATGTCTTGATTCTAAAAAATATGAAAATTTAGTGGCTACAAATGATAATTTGGCACGAAGTATAGGTTTAACAAGCACTCCCACATTCATCATAATCGCTGAAGGCAAACCTCCTGTAAAAATTGAGGGTGCCCAACCTTACTCTGTATTTGAAGATGCAATGAGGCAAGTTCTAATGGAGATTCCTAGTTAGGTATCAATGAACAGTACATTTCATCGTTATTGAGTAGAAGATTACTTGATATTAGGATCAAAACTAATGAAAGCTTCAGGATTGAAACTATTTATATTTCCATAATGACCAAAACAATTAAAATCTGTGTTGTATGGTGATTCATTCATTGAATTTTATAATGAATAGAGTTTATCTGAGAGGAGCAATCAATCAAAAGGTTTTCTAAAATGGACACTCCCTCAAATTCAAAAAAAGAGATCAATTTTAACATTAAGGACGTTTCAAGTATAGTTTCATTTCTAGTAGTTTTTGTAATAGTCTGGCAAATTGTATTCTCACTAGAAATTTGGCCACGTGTTTCTCTTCCTTCTCCAGCAATGGTTGCTCAGTCTTTTGTTGACTTGGTATCTGAAAATACTTTGATAGAGGGTATAGCAATTACACTATGGCGATTATCCATTGGATTTGTAATCTCCGTAGTGATTGGTGGGTGTGTAGGACTCCTTATGGTTAGATTCAAACAATTTGGAAAAACCATGAGTTCATTTGCCTTAGGACTCCAATCTTTTCCAAGTATAGCATGGGTACCTTTTGCAATTCTTCTGATCGGATTCAATGATTTTGGAATACTTTTCGTCATTGTGATGAATTCCGTATTCTCAGTTATGAATTCTACTTATGGCGGAATTAGAAACATACCGCCGATATATCTACATGCAGCACGTAATATGGGAGCTGGCGGTTTCCTGTTATTCAGACATGTCATGATTCCTGCCTCTGCACCCTCCTTAATAATGGGACTAAGACAAACATGGTCTTTTGCATGGCATGCATTGGTTGGTGCAGAAATGCTCATCACTACTGGAGTAGGATTGGGATACATCCTGTCAATAGGAAGAGAGTTCTCTAACATGAGTCAGATAATTGCAACTATGATTGTAATATTTGCGGTTGGTTTAATATTCGATAGATTTGTTTTTTCAAAAGTCGAAGAAAGGGTACGCGAAAGATGGGGCTTATCCTCATCATGACCGTGATATGGCATTTTTAATTAAACCAAATAATACTGAGTAAAATTATTATGTAATTACTTTTCTGAACGTTAAAATTTTTTTCCTATATTAATTGACCTTTAAAAAATAAGATAAAGAATCCAAATCTTACAAACATTATTTCATTTCTGTGTTAGAAGTTTTTCGCTATAGCTGTTTCCCTTTAGATAACGTTTCTCTTTTCAAGATATAATTTTCGATGGATATTTTTCTAGGACCCAGGATAACTAGGGTAGTGCATATTGATATCAAGAGTAGTTCAAACTCATATCCGCCAATGAATCCTTTAGATAATTTGGCGGTCAGTATTGCGCCAATCATTTCAATAATAAATAATGCTGAAGCAATTCTAGTTAATACGCCAAACAAAATAGCTAAACCACCTATCACCTCTAGTAGTCCAATTGGTATGAACAATTCTGGTGGCAAATTAATAGACTGAAAGAAACCATATCCGCCAGATATATCGTAAATTTTGGTATTCCATGGGCGATGAATACAATGCTTGCCGTAATTCTAATAGGCAACAATCCGTAGCCGAAAACGAGTTCATCTTTTCAAAATACCTATCTATTATTCAATTTATAAAACAATAAGCTTAATCTAAAATTTCAGTTCAAAAATTTTAATCATATTTGGTAGCGATAAGGTTTTTTCTACCAATTAAATATATGCTATAGGGGCTAGATATTTCAATTTTACTAATATTTTTATATTTTGAATAAAATGATGTAATTCATCAGAGATTTAGTGATCATATCATCAAATTATGGTGTTTTTCTACTCACAAGTTTTCAAGAAATGCTTAAATAAAGTAGTATTGTTTCATATTCAAATGACTACAGGTCTTATTATGTCAATAGCAATCACCTTAGCTTTAGGCATGTTACTAGTACCAGCAGTAGGTACTGTTTCGTTTGCCGAAAACATAACCGGGAAGGATAAGAACATGACTGGAATGGCAAGTAACATGACAGGAATGACTGGCAACATGACCAGTAACATGAGCGGAATGGCTGGTAACTTGACCGGATAAAATAGGTTATCTATTACCTACTATTACCAAATAAAGCGACAAATGTTGATGACGCATACTGAAATCAAAATTCTCCCTCTTTCTTTTTACAATTTAATTAATTGAATTCATGTAATTTTTCTTGATATACGGGATCGTATTTAATACCTAAAATCATTCACTCTTCAACATTAGAATTTTCAATTACCTACAGTAGCTACAATGATTATTTGCTTGACTCGTCATGAATCTGATACCTGATAAGGCAATTTACAACTGTTTCTAATCTTAACAAAACAAGTACAAACTGCAAATAACAAAATAAGCGTAGAGATTTCTCTTATTATTGTCTGATTACCTGATAGAAAATCAGCTACTACAAAACCTAGTCCACCAAAAGTTGAAGCAATTGTGAATGCAAATGTAGAACAGCTAACACATGTACTAGAAATAATACTAATTGTAGTACCAGATAGAGCGGATTTGCTTATTCTTAGCTTTAGATTCCTCATAATATGAAGATTAAAGTTTACCAAAATTCCCACGAGAATCGAATTTATGCAAGACAAAAAAAATATTCCAAACATGTCACTTGGAACATAGAATGCCAAAAAAGGAGAAAAAAACAAAATATTATCAAATCTGTTTGTTACTACCCAAAAAACTATGCCTGTTATTGATCCAATTATTAGGTGCAGTGGAATTGAAAAAGCTGTTCCTGCGACCAGCCTGATGGAGTTAAGCATACCCATTTTCAATTAGGATTCTTTTTTGGGTTTGGCAAATAAAAAGTATTAGAATTCTTCCAAGTCCAAATATGCTATTTCAACTAAATAATCATTATCTTACCTTGTAGGGGTTACTTTCATGATTGTTTAAATAGGACCACATAGAAAATGCCAGGAATCTGCTTAATAAACATCGGTTGAATTTAAGAACAGCAACTATACAGGTGCAGAAGAATTAGCATACTGCTTATCAAGACAATTTCGAACATGTAGAACATGAACTTGAAGAAAAAGGCTCTCATAGTTTCATGGAGGACCTTGAACATATGATGCGAGAAGAATTGCGTGATTTAATACAGGATAAGGTCGATCAAACTGAGCTAGATATTCATATTGATGCTACCGATGCCAAATTAGTAGAGGCCATAGACCTGTTAAAGGGCACTGAATAGAATAATCTAATTTTGAGTTAAAAATCTCAATTTTTTTCCTTTAAGATGGCAATTCATTCTAGATATGATAGCTCTACAGGGTTTGAATTTCTGTGAAATTGATACTCTAAATAGAACTTGAATATGAACTCGATGAAATCTAGGAATTTGATACGAAACAATAAATCCTGAAATTCTAATTTCAAAACTTATAGATATTCTTTTAAGTATCTTAGTGAAATATAATCCTATGACTATTGATGCAGCTCGGAGGTGGATGTAGTGATCGACTATGTTGGTACAATCTTTATCAGATTAGTATCATTTTCCTCGAAATGGATCGAGCAATATGTTATAAATAATGTTTTAGAATTTGTAAAAAGTTTTGAACACTTACTTATGGTTCTTACTGTGGTAGCATTTTTCCTAATAATAATATACATGACAATGAAGCAACTTAAGAAACTACCAAAATTTTATGTTATAGAAATTCAAGATATTTATGGTAATAAAACAGCCGTAGATGGGTTAAGAACTAATTTCACAACATTTGCTGCTGCAAAGAGTTACGCTCATTTCTATTCTGACTTATATGGCGAGCAGTACAAGTTCAGAATTGTTGGTCGTAATCGAATACTGAATTATCCTCATGAGTAGACTACTTTTCCCAGTTTGATTGAGATAAGTCTTATTTAGTCTGGTCAAACCACCATTTGCGATTTCACTGATTTCACTTTTACTGACTTTTACTGTTTTATCTCATTAAGCCAGCTTTTTAGACAATCTATACAAATATGGTATTCACGCGGATCCGATCCAGAAGGAGAGTAGAACGATTTATATTTTTCACACTCTTTTCTACAAAAATCGCATTCCACAATAAATAAATGTCAACATTACATTTATGTCTGATCCAATATGTCTCAATATCTCTAGTTAAAGATACTAACTGGGCCTTTGATGGGCCTCGTTTTCTTAATATTAATTGCAAATTTCCTTAGATTTGCTGTAAAGCACTATGAAATCAGTTTTTTAAATTTTTAAATTAAAAAATGTATGATGATCATTATAACATTGTCTTGGTAACTATCTTTTCATATGATTCAATATTACAAGGAATGTTGAACAATAGTTTTAGTGGATCGAACATAGTATTATAAAAAGCTCGTTTAGCACATCAACACAATCTTCATGTTGGTATTGTTATTAAATATTATTATTATGCAATTTTTTCCTTAATGGAGTATCAAGCATAGGAGTTTTGAATTTGACTTTAAGTATAAAAAAAATATTGGTTACAATAGATTAATAATATTATATGTATTATATTCAGAATTGGGGTTTGCTTATTCAAATCTATTAGGAGTCACTACTCCAAGAGCTATAAAGGATGTATTAGAAAAGCAAAAGAAAGACGTGTAAAAATGGTTTGATTAAATAAAAGTAAACTTGCGAACACCAAGATTTCTGTATCGGACAGGACTATTGTTTCGGTGTCATCGATTGTCGGTGAAATAGTGGGATTTGCAGATAAAGAAAAAATAGATTTGATAATATTGGGAACTAGGGGAAGAACTGGATTTAAAAAATTGTTACTTGGAAGTGTAGCAGAGGGTGTAGTGAACCATTCATCATGTCCTGTTATGGTAGTAAGATAACTCCGTTGTAGTATGCTTTGGAGTCGAAAATCTGGATTTTGAGGGGCCACAGAAAACTCACATTTTATTCAGAAAACTATAGAGTTCAAGAAATCAGAAAATATGTAACAATTAGTCAGCCTTGATTAAAAAAGAAAAATAAAATTCTGTGTTAAAATTTAGCTAAAAATTTCCAATGTTTTTGATATAGAACAATGCTAGAAACTATTGATACCGAATGCTCATAAATCTGCACGTTCTTAATATGACGATGCTAAAAAATAGCAAACAATTTATTAATCTGATAAATATGTGCCGCGAAGAAAAAGAAATTGGAAAAAGATATCAGCTATTGAATCACATTAATTACTTGGTGCCATCAGAGCTTAGGGTATCAATCCCATCGATTATTAGTCATGACTGTATAGATCAGATTTTGAGTTCGATGGAAGAAAAAATTTCACCTCCCATCTATGAACTTACATCGTGATTTACAACTTGATTCGAAATTAGGTTCCTCTATTCTTCTGTAAAATTACATCTATGAGAATAATTTTTACATATTATTCTCGGTGCAATTCTAGCATATTATTCTCGGTGCAATTCTAGCATATGTTCTTTCAATTCCTCTTGGTTATTGAATGTCATACCGCATGCTGCGCATTTTTCTTGACCATCCGAAGACATACCGTACAATATCCAATATAGAATATAACGATTTCAATCTTGCGCATATATAACAACACAAGATAGAGTACTACTTCATATGAAATATTTTTTCTGGTTTTATCTTTAATATCACTCTTCGTTCTCCTTTTGACCTTCGTGAAAATTTATCCACGTCAATATATTTTTTTGCTAGTTTATCGATATGTTCTTCAGCTGCATCTCCGGTAATTTGATCTATTACCTTACCCCTAATGGTAACCATTTCATACTGATTATTTTGATCAATTATTGATAAAGCTACTCTGGGATCTCTAGAAATATTCATCTGTTTTATTCTACCTAACGCAGTATTGATTAGAATATTACCATCTTCAATATCAACCCAAGTGGGAGTAACATGAGGAGAGCCATCTTTCATTAACGAAGACAAAAAGGCAAAATTCTTCCTTTCAAAAAGTTCTCTAATATGAGGGTCACTTAACTTCTCATTTGATTGCTCACTCATAGACTAATATTGACATTATTTTTAATAACTGTTTCGTAGATGGTAGTATATGATATTCTATAAATCAAGTTTTTTATATAGAAATGAATTTTCATGACAGAAAATGAGTCGAAATTTTCTTATATTAATGTGAGAGATAATACTGAAGTTGAAACCAAGTAAATCGGATGACGTAAACAATACTGTTTTGAAGGTACTGGCCGAAATTGAAGAAAAGGCAAAAAAGGATTTTCTTCCTTCGATAGGGCCTATTAAGGGAAAAATCGTAGAAGATGTTATTAAGGGTCACAAGCCAAAGAAGGTACTCGAAATTGGAACATTGCACGGATATTCGGCAATATTAATTGCAAATACTATGTTGGGTTACATTTACGGAAAAGAGAATTTTGATATTGACTTTAAGTCAAGTGAGCCTATTCTCATAAGTGTGGAAAAGGATGAGAAACTTGCAACTATAGCAAGAAATAACATTGAAAATTCAAGATTGTCTAAATTAATACAAGTAATTAATGGCGATGCAATGGAAGAGATTCCAAAGCTCAAGTCCCAATTTAGTATGATTTTCTTGGATGCTACAAAGAGCGAATATCTAAAATATCTTCAACTTATAGAAGAATATGGTTTACTAAGTAAAAGAGCAGTGGTGGTTGCAGATAATGTGATTATGTATGAGAATGAGATGAAAGATTATTTAGATTATGTTAGGTATTCAGGCAAGTATGTTAGTCGCACAACAAAGACAACCCTGGAGTTTACCAAGAATGTTGTAGATGCTCTTGAGGTGAGTGTTAATGTTGTCTTGTAAAACCTGAAACTTAGTAACCAATGTATGCTATAATAATTACTAGACCACATAATCCATTAATACGATGTTATCCGATAAGTAAGTAATAATATTGAGCACAGAAAAAAAGAATCCCTTCAAACGTGGTCAGGCATTAAACGATGCAACTAGTGGACAATTTGGAGAAGAACCTGTAGATATTCCGGAGAATCATTCCGAAATGCAAAAGCAAGAGGATGAACGGAAAAAAACTGCCAGAAAATTTTCAAAAAATATTAAATAATTATCCAGACTCGGTTCGGTCCCTTGATTAGCCTTATACTTTAACCTTGACCCTTATTCCATCCAGTTCATGTGTTAATTCAACAAATGATCTAAATCCTAGATGAAGGTGTCTCAGACTTTATAGTCAGGGCATTATGATAGCTTTTAAAAATTGCTGGAAGCATTCCAATGGGTTCACCATCTACTGAAACAGTAACAGTAACATTTCTTTCTTTTGGCAAGAACTTGACTTCTGAAGCTTGATAATAGAGGATATCCTCTTCATATTTGTAAGTACTTGTACCCTTAAGTTCGATTAGTTTATCAATCATTTTGAAACTCCCAGAATTTTTCAATATTATGATATCCATCAAACCATCTGAAAACTTTGCGCGAGGCGCTGCTTTGAAACCCCCGCCAAGGAAACGACCATTTGCAACTATACCCATTGTCATTTTAGAAGAGATTTTTTTATCTCTATCAATTACTATGTCGCATTCATTGCTGTTGTAGGATGGAAGGGTCGCAACTATACTTGCCATCGTAGATACAAGACGATTTTTTATTTTTCCCCTTACTCTCTTGGATCTATCTATAATTTCCGCCCCAACACCAATTTCTGCCGCATTCATAATAATTCTATTATGAGTTATAGACGGTGTATCTTTGTCGGTTATTACAGCTGCTATAACATCCATCTTGCGTCTCTTCATATGCTTAATACGCATCAAAGCGCCTACTCCTTGATGTTTTAGCACAAGAGATCTTGCTAGTACATTTCGACTTCCAGATGGGACTACATACATGATACCTTTTGGATTTACTGGTTTAAGTCTGGAATCAAGATTAAAGTTTTCAAAGTCTTTAACATGCTTATTTTGTGATTTAAGATCAAAAAACCCATTCGCAATTTCATTAATAGTGCCATCTCCTCCTATAGCAACAATATTCTTGTATCCTTTTTGTAGTAACTTACGTGTAAGAAATATACCATCATTGGATTTCTTCGTAAAAATAATCCTATGATCTTTGGGTAGAAATTCCTTAACCTTATTATAAGTTACGATCCAGGTTTTTCCTGTGTTACCTCCTTGAGAATTCGGATTTAGAAGTAAAATCATTTCATTTACGTTTAGTCTATTCATTTTCTTTAGGATCATATTATTATTTGAAAGCCTATTTTTAGAATTTTTCAAGTATCTATCTCTACCAGATAAAACCCCATGCTAAAATGAGTAATCAATTATATTCAACATTTATAAGAGTGAAATCAATATATTTTTTATTATTATACTCACCGAAGAAACAGTGTTTAAAAGTTATGCCACCATCAAAATTGATTCCACATTTAAAGAATATTATAAACTAATTCCTATCGAGATGCCGTCACGTAGGTTCTATTATATTTTTAAATTGGTACTTCTTTTAAATGTCAGCTGCAAACATGTCTGCATAAAAAAATTATAAAAGATTTACTTATTTTCCTACACCCTCCTTGACTTCTTCACTAATATTACTGACGACATCTGCGGCTCCGCCTAGAAACCCTTTAACTCCTTCACCAGTTTTATTGAGTATATCTCCACCAATTTCAGTACCATTTTTTCCTATTTCTCCTAAAGATTCACCTGTTCTGTTAACTGCTGTCGAAGCGTTTTGTCCGAGTTCGGAAGCAGTTTGGTTAGCTGAGGTTGTCATATTGCCCGCAGCATTCGAGGCATTTGTTGTCAGATTTTGTGCATAACCTATTGGCACATAGATTAATGCAAACGCTAACACTAAAGTTACGGTTCCAATATAGAGTTCTTTATTCATCAAAACTACTGGAACAACATTGTTTTAATAGTTTATATCATCTTCAGTTCAAGAACTTGCTATCAGAAGGTAAAGTTACCATGGCTTGAACAAACATATGAAAATATTTACCTCATCACAAATTCCCTTTCATTCGCAACTTATTAGCTGTTAATCAAATTCTATTTCTAGAAGTTTTTTAAAAAGAAAACGTTAAGATTATTTGTAATACAGTTAACTGTAATGGTTAATCATAAGCATGAAAAAGGCACCGAAAATGTATTGATATTGCAGGGCGGGGGTTCCTTAGGTGCTTTTGCATGTGGAGTTTTCAAAGCATTTGCAAAAAAAAATATAAAATTTGATATAATAGCAGGAACTTCAATAGGCGGTATAAATGGCGCAATAGCAGCAGGAAGCAGAAATGATAAACCTGAGAAGGATTTAGAAGATTTTTGGCTAGAGTTGGCACAAAGCAGCTACAACATAATACCTGATCTTTTCACCTTTGATTTCGATTATCAAAAACATCAAACCAAGTTGAGAAGATCGCCTGCTGCGTCTACAAACGCTGCATTTTTTGGAGTTCCTAGTTTTTTCATTCCGAGATGGTTTAACTTCAATATTTCTAATCTAAATCCATCAAACCTAGAGGAATACATTCAGCCACCTTGGAAATGGACTTATATATATGATAATTCTAATGTAAGAAACACAATCGAGAAATATATAGATTTTAAAAAACTTTCCCCAAAGACAAGACAAATTGATCCTAATGCTCGTAATAGTAACAATAAGAGCAATATCCGTCTTATAGTTACAGCAGTTGACGTACTTACTGCAGAACCACTTATCTTCGACAGTTATAAAAAATCTATTGAAATGAAGCACCTTCTTGCCACTATCGGTTATCCTCAATATGGCTTTCCATGGGTGGAAGTAAGTGAAGGTACGTTTGCTTGGGATGGGTCGCTATTGAGTAATACACCAATACGCGAGGTAATGGTAGCGTCCCCAAGCAAAAACAAAAATATTTTCATTGTGGAAAATTATCCTAAAAAAATAGAAAACCTACCTGCGAATATGAATGAAGTCATGTCAAGGGCCAAAGATATTATGTTTAGTGATAAGACTCAAAGTCTTGAAAAAATGTCCAGACTTATAACGAGACATGTAAACTTAATTGAAACTTTATTTGACATATTTCAGGAGTCTGAAAAATCAAAGATAAATAAGGATAAGATTGATTACATAACTAAGGAACATTCAGCACTTGTCGAAAAACATGGTGCCAAAATCCTAAAGCTAAATAGAATCACCAGGATTAATCCAGAAACCCCATACCCTCTACAAAACGCCGACTTTTCTGTCGATACAATTAAAGAATTGATCAGGCAAGGGGAGACAAAGACAATAGACTATCTAAAATAACAGGACGATATTTGTGTTGTTTTACATCTATAAAAAATTGATACTAATTTCCTACAGATAATAAAAGTCATACGTTTAATAATTCAGTAATTTGACTAGCACTAATGTTTGATAACTAATATATAATCTTCTTTTTCCATTCATTATTTTCTTCTTCTTCAGGTATTTTGGTCCACTTATCATATGCCTCATTGTATTTTTTACTCCAACTATTACAAGTATTATGTACCTTATTTGAGATACTGAACTTGCTATTAGTCTCTATTTTTTCATCACTTATCTGCACGTCTTTAGAGTTTGAGATATTGGAGAGATATTGTTTATCGTGCCTATTTTCCATATGTTCCTGTATAACAGGATTATCAGCATCTCGCCAAATAATTAATCCATCCGAAGAATTTAATGCGATTGATAGCGTGGCCATTATGAGGCGATCTGTGGGAGGACTGTAATTAAGTTTGGAATAGTTATAGGTTATGGTGGGATACACTACATATTTAATAGGCTTGTCAAAAATTTGTGAGAATATTTCCAATTGCCTCTCCAAGGTTGAGACATTATAATAACACCCACTAGCCACCACTAAACCATCAATAAAATTTTTGTATTTATTCACAACTATTCCAGTTTTTGTACCTTCAAAATAAACAGTTGGATAAAATTTTACATATTTACTTTTATGTTTAAGCTCCTTTGAGAGCTCGGAATATTCCATGAAATCCATATTGTTCTTGAATTTTGTATCAGATCTCGTACTTATCCAGTTGAAATCATCAATCGTAAAACCCTCAAATGATCTTGGATATTTCCTTTCAAGAGAATTAAAATATTTTATCCAGCCATCCCAATTGTAACTGGTACTAGGGCTCCCTTCAGATGGAGGTAAGAGAATGATTATTATTCTCAAATTGGTTTTATTTGCAGCGTCTAACAACTCCTCTGTGATTTTTCGAGACTTGGGATCTTCAAAGTTATTCATTACATAATAGTACTCATCATACCCCTTTTTGAGAAGGGTGTCCATTCCTTTTTTTTGTTTTACCCCTTCAAGATGCTGAAGGGCAAAACTGGTATTCATAGGGGTCCAGAGTCCAACAGTAGTGTTTTCAGCAGTCCCCTCTGGTGAATTGATAACATTAATTTTATTACCATTGTTAATATCATTTTCTGCATTTATTTGCTGTAATTTTTCTACCGCATCTGTAGACTTTGAAATCAAGAGATGAATATCACCTAGTGCACGGAAAAAAATGGAAAACAAATTTGTATTCGAAAGAGCGGATTGTGTTATTAAGAAAGAAAATATGCCTATACCAATAAAAATAACCAATATCGAAATTTTCATGGAAAACAGACTAAATTTGCGGTTCTTTTAAATATATACTAATACTATTGTCTTGCCTTTCTAAATCCAGTGTGTCCTCCTATGGATAAGTAGCTCCACTTCTGTGTTTACCCTCCAACCACAAATCTCACACAAGAGAAGATTTGATATTTCATCAATCCTCTTTGGAATGCCCACAGTAAGAATATTCTCCAATTCCGTGATTCGGTATCTAGTTAAATTATGCGAATCTAAATAATTTCGTAAAATTTCCAAAATAACCCTCTTCCCATTTATTTTATTATTTTTTTCTAACGATACGCTTATCTCGTCACTATCCAGTATCATATAGATACTAGAGACTAGTTTCTGAGTGGATAGATAGCTTTTCACAGCTTGGGCAAGAAATATGTCACCAGCAAAATTGATTACTATATTTTCCATATGAACCAGATTTGTAATTGTGTAGAATACGATTTGTTCATCAACAATATATAGTATCATGTTCAAGGTCTTGTTACTAAATAGCTACGACAAAACAACTTAACTGTTGGACAAAAAGTAATAGTATTAACTAATAATCTAAATTTTAAATTAGCCCCAAATACGAAAACATTCTAACAAAAAATGAGAAGTGAAAATTTACTTTGACATTTGAGAGAAAGCAGCTTCTGCAGCGCTCTTCATTTCCTCTTCTGAAAGATCTTTTTTATGTGTCGCTATTGACCAGAGATGTCCAAATGGGTCCTCCAGTCTACCATGACGATCTCCCCAAAATTGATCCTTCACAGGATCTAGGACTTTGGCTCCAGCAGAAACTGCTTTACTGAAAAGAGTATCGACATCATCGACGTAAACATACATGGATACTGGACTTCCACCTATTGACTTGGGGGAATGACACTTCATCTCCGGATATTCATCTGACAGCATAAAGACAGAATCACCTAGCTTTAATTCAGCGTGGGCAACCCTACCATCCGGACCTTTCATACGACACCTCTCTTCAGCACCAAAACCATTTTTATAAAATTCTATTGCCTCGTCTCCATTTTCCACAATTAGAGCAGGTGTAATCGAATGATACCCTTCTGGAATTTTCCTTATTTCATTCATGAATTAATTTATTTCTTATCATATTTATCATTATATAAATAGTTAAATAATTAATTAATTATCTAATATTGATGGAATCTGCGTGGAAGGCAATTTCAGATTCAAGTAGACGCAAAATCCTACTATTGTTAAAGGAAAGAAATATGACACCGACTGAAATTTCAAAATATTTTGAATTTACAATGCCCGCGGTATCTGTTCATTTGCGAATCCTTAAAAATTCTGACTTGATCTTGGAAAACAAGATCGGAAAGAACAGAATCTACTCTTTAAACAAGGAAAAGGCATTAGAAATGATGAATTTTTTTGCAGGAATGTGGGATTATAATCTCAAAAGTTTAAAGGAATTTTTGGAGAATCAAAAGGTTGCAAAAAGATGAGTGATGACTATACGGTAATAAATCGTGAAATAATAATAGAGGCACCGATAGATAAGGTATTTTCAGCGGTATCTGGTCAAGATGAATTAAGCAACTGGTTTCCAGATATTGCTGATTGGAAAAGCGGGAAGGAGGAAGAGTATCTTTTAAATTTTTGAAATCGGACAAGAATAATCTTGATAAGGATTATGAAATGAATGGCAAAATTATTAAATTCATTCCAGATAAAGAATTATCATATACTTGGCAATTTCAAAACATGTCTGACTTTAGTACTAATACGATAGTAACATGGAGATTTGAATCACTAGGTAAAAACAAAACAAGAGTCATTCTAAGGCATAGTGGATTCACTGAGGATGATAGAGAAAAATATAACGAACATTCACAAGGATGGATATGGTTTGTTAACAGGCTGGGAAATTATTTAACAAAAGGTGAGCCATGATACGTGAGAAATCAGCATCTAGTAACAACCATATATTACACTTAGGTTAAATAGCATAATACAGGTGAAATCTACCTAATAATGAAAGTTTTATCCGAGACAATTCAGGTACATTCTGGAGGAGAAGGTGATATTATTGATATCACTGAACAGTTATCAAATGCCGTAAAAGAGAGCAACATTGAAAATGGAAATGTTACTATTTTTGTTTCTGGATCGACAGCGGCAATAACAACTATTGAATATGAACCAGGACTTGTTCAAGATTTTCCGGAAATGTTGTCTCGAATAGTACCAAAAAATATAGAGTATAAGCACGATAATACTTGGCATGATGGAAATGGTCACTCCCATGTACGCTCCTCACTGATAGGACCTAGTATAACTATTCCAATTATACATACTAAATTGACATTAGGAACTTGGCAGCAAGTAGTTTTGTTAGAAATGGATACACGATCTAGAAATCGAACTGTAATTTTGCAAATCATGGGCGAATAAGGAATGGAAGGGTCATTACCAAGAAAAATCTTTTACATATATGTATCCATCAAATTTGTCCAGAATGATTTCTCAATGGATCAGTTTTCCATACAACCCATAGAAATTTGTGCCAAGTACCTTGCCATCTGTATTATTGACTCTAATTTGTAAGTATCCGTAGTTTTTTGTGTTCACAAAAGGCCATTCTTGGCTACTTGTTGCATCATGATGACTTCTGCCACCACCTCCAGAAATAAACCAACTACCATTATTTGATTCGGCCATTAGATGATTGTGTGCAGCTATCTCGTAAACTTCAATACTTTTTGATATGTTATTTTCAATGCCTGAAATCATTTCAATTGTTGAATTTGTTACGGGGTGATGTGATTCAGGGGGGGTGTGTGCAGGTTTATGAACTATTAACAAGACATTTTTGATTCCTTTCATCAATGTTCCATTTGTTACCAATGATTGTCCCCATTTTGTTTGTGATTTAGTATCTCCATTTGTATTTAACCCTATCAGCAAGGTGGTATCATTTGCAATTTTGCGATACCAATGATCTCCACAATATTCTCGTGCTCTATTTAGAAGCTTTGAACTCCCATCTTCTTTTGAGTCATGATTGCCTATTACGCAAGCTAATTTATTTTCTTCTTTGAAATGACCATAAGTAGCGTTAAAAACCCTTAAGTCAGATTTGTAACATAGATCTCCAAGAACAATTAAGATATCAGGATTATCTTTTTTAATCTGATTATCTAAATGATTGGAACAATCTATATCACCTACTGCATTAATTACTGTCACATTTGAATCATTTTTTATACTGCCATTAATGAGGGACGCGTTAACAGTACTTTGATTAGTAACAACTTGTGAAAATGAAAGGGAAACAAAAAGAGTAACAAAATCATTAATAATAATGGGTATAATACATACTGAATCTTGATCATTTCTGGATCAATCCTGGGTTATTGATAATAAAGCCTTGTGGTAGGAACATATAATCTTAGGCATTATCTATTTCAATCCTGGGTTATTGATAATAAAGCCTTGTGGTACAACCATTTAAGTGATGAATAATAACTCAATATGACCATATATTCAATATAGTTCAAAATGATTCCATATGGTCAATACTCATAATCCTATTAGGAGTAGTTCAGCTGTTCCCTGATATGTTTAACAAGAATTCTTGTAGAATGTGCGGCTCTAGTTTGAAACCGTCTACTCTGCAAAATTTCTAAAGTCCAAAAAATGGACTTGTGATAAATGTAATAGAATAGAGGGAGTCAAGCATTCAGATTATTATTGTACAATTTGGATGAGCAGAAGGTTAGGGTTGAGATTAGCAGACCCATTCGGATTTGAGATGATCATAAACAGATGAATTTAACACAGATGAATTTAACAGAGCTTGATTCCACATATTCTATCATGGATTTTCATCATTCTCTTTACATTAACAAGAAAGATAATTTTGGGACAAATCCGTGCATGTGAGCTCCTTCACAAATACACCCATTGAGGATATTGATAGGAACGTTCTGAGGAAAAAAACATTAGATCTAAAATTGATACTAGAGAATAGTATTGATATCCCATGTCGTTCAAGGAGGTTCAAGGAGAACTTTGTGAGGAAAAGTTCCTTCTTAAGAAAATTGATAATGCTATTGGAATCAGTGAAGCTAGAGCTATAGTAAGAAATATCAAGTTATACGAATCAGAAGAGGGATACGAACCAACATCTTCTATGAATACCTGATTTACCTGCATGAAAATGCCTGCCACGGCAGGTCCAACTGAACCTCCAATCAGATTAAAGAGAACTGTCATGCCAAGAGATATTCCGCTAAACTTTCTAGGTGTGGACTGAAGAACAATATCGAATCCACCAACTTGCATTAATGACAATCCTCCGGCAATTACAGCCAAATTTGTCGCGACTAAACTCCCGTTCGAGTGAAATATAAGTAGGCTGGAAAATCCTACAGCACTTACTATACTTCCAATAATGGTTGGCTTTACGTTACCTAGTTTAGAAACTATAATGCCAGAAGATGGAGCAAATAACAGAAACACAATCATAAATGGAAGTTGAATATTTGCAGTTGTTATGACGCTTTCCCCAAATCCAAATGGTTGAGGACTCCTTACTAGCACAGGTATAGTTTGAAAAACTGTAAACATAGATAGAAAGGCAATAACTAGAATGATATTGGCTGAAAGAATGGTATTATTAGTCAGCAACTGGAAATTAACCAATGGTGATTTTGATCTCCTCTCTACTATCACAAATAGTACTAATGAAGTAATGCCTATGAATAAGAATATACCAATTTGATAAATTTCAATATTATCCGTATGTGAATATGACAGAACCATCAGTAACGAAATTATCGTAACTGCAAGAGTTACCGTACCCTTCATATCTATATTTTTCTTAACAGTGCTAGTCATGGTTTCTTCAGCAGTATCATTTATCTTATTATCAAATACGTTCGCAGATTCTTGCTTATCATCAATGTATCTCCTTATGATGAACCATAATCCTATGGCAACAAATACAATTGAAAAAAACGTAGCTCGCCAACCAAAATTCTCTATTATATTCGCTCCCAATGCTAAACCAACCACAGAACCAGCTGCGAACATCGAGCTGAACACACCCACACCTATCGCAAGTTTATCTTTTGGAAACTGATCTCGTATAATTCCAAATGCAATAGGGAACATAGAGATGCCAATTCCTTGGATTACTCTGGCAACAATCAGAAATTCAATATTAGTTGAGATTCCTCCTAAAATAATTCCAATAATATAGATAATCATTATGATCATTACCATTTTTTTCCTGCCGTAGATATCGGAGAGCTTTCCACCGAGCGGTGTTGCAACAGCACCTGCAATAAGATATGCAGAAAGAATCCATGAGGATGTATTATAAGAGATATCAAATTCCTCAATTATATCAGGTATTGCAGGTAGTAACATGGTTTCACCGTACATAGCAATTAAAAGTGCCGAACCTAAAATCGCTAATGACATCCAGGCTTTTCTAGGAACTTTTTCATTCAAGAAAGGTGATGCCGGCTTTCTATTATTGTTACCATTATGTGGTTGCGTCATTTCAATTCAATTCGTCTTTATATGGTTGGACGCATACATCTTTTTAATATATCTAATTAATTTGAATCAACATTCTAATTTTGAGAAGCTGTATTATAATAACAAAGTCAAGTACAGTTCATCCCTACCGATGCCCGATTTACTAACGAAATGTTGGTATAGCGTGAAAAATTTTTGTATTCCTGCCTACATACAATTTTGAATCTTACATCACTGTCGTATAACAACCTAAAATCCACTTAATATTTAGAATAAAATAGCTAATTTTTCTGTTTTTATGATGCGGAGAAGATTTCGGGTATCTTATTCTCTTTTCTATCAGTGTATTGTGATTATTTTTGATTATAAGTATCATGTTATTTTACACTAATTTCTGTTAATGATTTTGTTTGGAAGGCCCCTATATTGCAATAGATCCCAAATCGCGAATATCAAGTCTTCCTAATATCAAAATTTAGCTCAATGCCTCTCTTTTTCGAATAGCTGTACGTAAATGAATCATTAGGCATAACCGGAAAGCTAGACAATTGATCCTGATTGCAACGAGGACATTTGTTATTTTTTGCCAATGTCTCCTCGAGATAATTCTTGCTAAGACAGGTCACAGTCCAGAAACATTGGTCACATAAAAGAAATATTCTTTCATTTATCTTGGGGTTATTGGAGTCACTCATTATCTTTCTGTTACCTTCATTATTGTTAACTTTTTTGTTCGTGATACTCAATTTTGACTATTTTTGAATTCTCACATCAATAAAAGTAGCTTTACTAATCTGTAATTATCAATTTAGAGCTTTCGGTTCTTGTAAAAGCTGAATCACCATTTCTGTGATGTCAATAGGTAAATTCATTTGAAGATATCAAATATGAGCAATAATTTTTATCATCTCTTCCGAAACTCAATGATTGCAAGCTAGTAGTCTTGCGAAGTGTTAATTTTCGATTGGTAGACTAAAGCTAAATGTTGCGCCTCTATATGGATTATTTTTTGCCCATATTTTCCCACCATGTGCTTCAACGATACCTTTTGAAATGAAGAGTCCAAGCCCCGTACCCATATCGGATTTCGATGCAAATTTTGTAAAGAGTTTAGACGAAATCTCGGGATCTATACCTGGGCCCATGTCTTTCACGCTTATGATAAGAAAGTTCTGCCCGTTTTGTTTCTCCCTTTTTAGTATTACGCGAATTTTTCCTTCATGACTAAAACTAATTGCATTATCAAAAATATTACACATCACCTGAGTTATCCTAACCTTGTCTATTGTAGCATTGATGTTTTTTATTCCATTCTGAATCAACAACAATTTAGTGTTCTCATTATTGCCTTCTACGCTTCTCCTCTCCTCTAGTTGGTGGTTATAACTGTCCACAATATCTCTCAAGATCTCACTTGCATCAACAATTTCTTTTGTTAACACCAAGGAATTATTCTCGATCCTGGTCACATCTAACATTATGCGTGCAAATCTCTCAAGTCTCTTTGCATTCAATATTACTTCATCAAGAAGCCGTCTATGTTCGTGATTGTCAATCTTAGAATAAAGTAATTCTGAAAAGCCAATTATTGGTTGAATGGGATTTCTTAATTCATGAGCAGCAATATTGATAAAGTCTTTTTCCAATAATTCGACTTCTTTCATCTTTTCAAAAAGTTCTGCGTGTCTCCAAAAACTTTCGAACACTGCCAAATATGAAGATACTATGGTAGGACTAATTGAGTATGTAGACATTCCCACTGCGTCATATGACGTACTTTGCTTGTCATCCTTTAATTCTAATATAAGACACTGTTTAGAATCTACTAAAAGTATAGAGATCTTAGTTTCTAGATTTGCACTTATGGTCCTAATATCTATTTTAGGAACATTAGATTTTGTTTGTTCTATGAGCTGTTCTGACTTATCAGAAGATGGGAGTAGCATTCTAATCTTTACTTTTTGTCTTTCTGATGCATTTTTCAAGAGTGGTAATGCTCCCATTGTAATTTGTCTCCTTAAAGCGTTTGAAGAGGAAAACAAAACATTGATCTCTTTTCGCGACGATCTTACCATATTCCAACCACGGGCTATGGAATCTACTGGATTCCGAATTATTTCAATCTCTGCTATACCAACCTTTTCTTCTATATCCTTAATTCGGTATCGTGCATCTACTCCCTCTTTCCATAACTGCTCGAACATGGAAGAAAAGTGTTTTATATATGATGCTTCGTTACTGGTTAAGAGATTCTGGATCATTCCTCCTCCAGCCATTTCTTCGACTGTAGCAATAAGTCCATATTTACTAACTGCAAAATTGATAGGCGCCAGATTCTTAACATGTCTTATTTTAACCCCTAGTTTTAGAAATTTCTTGACCAGTTTAACACTGTCTTTTTCAATTCTCATAATCCATCTAATTCCTTCCCCTTCTCCTCTTTTCTGTTTTTCCAGGATTTTTTTGCATAGTTCCACAAAGCTGTTGTAAGTTAATTGCATCCCACCATGGTTTGATACAACTGACATGCCAGAAGAGACCTCAGATAAATGAATAATCTGTTTCATAATCTCATCCTGACTGTCCATTATCTTTGTCTCCGGGGCAACCACTCCGTTTTGTAATTGCCTTATTCTTTCTTCTGCTGGGATTGATTTACTCCATAGTGTATCAAATATACAGTGTCCATGTTCTACAATTTGAATCAAGTCACTGTAAATATGCTCTGATGCTATGGCTTCACTTTTTTCTTGAATCAATGGAGCAAGATATTCTCCCTCGCTGATCATAAAGTTAGTCTTGACGCCATCTAGATGTCTTAGCTCATGTACAATACTTAGTAACACCTTGCAATCTTCAAAGTTCTGATGATTGATTTCGGTAATATATCTAAGCCTCACCCCTCTCCTCTTAGCTGACAAGAATGCATTTTTGATTTGTTTTATGGAGACAGCAAGCGACGGTCTAGTATGAGTCATGCAAGTGTCAATGCTATTACTTGCTTTCTTAAAAATACCTAGTTCTGTATCTATAGCATTACGCTTTCCAATAATAACTCGGGTTGTAGGAGCCAACTTTTGTATTCAACTTCCTTGTTCAATAGCTATGGCTATGCTCCCTCAATATGCTTTTTGCATGTTGTTTGACACTATTAATTAGCACGCTCGGGTTTACCGGCTTGATAAGAAATTGGTTCAGCTTTACCTCAGGCAGTAACGTAGTTATTTCTTGAGCGATATCAAGTGCGGTGACAAATATAATCTGAAGGTTTGGATCAAGAGTCTTTAATTGCTGGTACAATTCAAATCCATTCAATTGAGTCATCCGAATATCTGTAACCACTAAATCATAGTGACGATAATCTGATTCTATGAAATGGGTAAGGGCCTTCTCAGGATCAGTAAATGAGTCGACAATCATTCCCGCTGATCTAAGATATTGTGTGAATAAAAATGAAATAGATGGATCATCGTCTATTACCATTACTCTTAGCACTTTGGGTGTAGAATCGAGTTCATACATAGAATCATTTCTAACTGACAATATTGGCTTTCTAGGGATATGTATTTCTGTCGAGGGCCGTAGCATATAGACAGGATATGAATATTTGTTCTCTTTCCAAGACAGTTCCTTTATTTCTTGAAAGCGGTAGCGTTTGCCAAGTCTTGGAAATGAATTTACTATCCTCCACAAGTCAGCTCCTATGGCTATTCCATTTGGCGGTGCTTTTTTATTAATCTTGGCACAAAAGTTTATGGTCGGACCAAAGAGATCGTACGAGGAGGATATTTGACCTGACATCGCAACTTCCAATTTACCATAGTCTGCACTGATTCTATAAGAGATATCCGGAAGCAATTCATTATGAAGTTTAGCGTTTATGATACCACGAGATGAAACCATACCAAGTAAACACTCTAATGCCCTTTTGAATCCATCAATATTTTCTACAGTTGAGGTTTGAGGAAAGAAAAATATTACACCATCGCCTACTGTCTTTAATATTTTTCCATCATGATGTTTGACAATATCCGCGATTTCATTGATAAAGACTGTATAGAATTTCTTGATTTTCCCCGAGTTGTATAGTTTGGATGTAATCTGGGTGGACCCAACTATGTCTATTATTGAAATGCAATAACACTCTGACTTGTTGGAAAAAACGACTTCACTTTTTTTGATATCATTTTCTGGTACTTTGAACTCATCTACTCGTCTTCCAATACTGCAGTGACGTAGTGGAGACATCCTAGTGACATATCTCTTAGTATTGTGTAGGCCGTCACTTGTCTCCATACGTAAGATCGAGGCACTCAAGGCTATAGTTCATAGTAAGAAATGAAGCTTATTTCTACTCAAGCTAGCTTATTAATTCAGTTGAGGTACATGGAAGGGACATCTTTAGATTGAAACTTTTAGGTTAAGCTACAATGATAATCCAAATGACCCGTAGGCCACTACAATTAAAGATCCTTTCAAGTCTTGTTGATTTAGGTCCACAGGAGATAATTTGTAAACAAACTACAAATAGTCGGTCATCTTTTTGTATTCGCTTTCTTTGATACATGATGCGATCTGTTTTCTGTATGTCATTGTTGACTTTATGGTAGAAAACAGGTGTAGAAATTCAATCTCGTCCTTTAAGAATCCTGGATTTGAATTGTAGAGTTCATTGAATACTATCTTCTGATTTATTCTTTGTAGAGTGAGAAGCCTCAAGTATATCCTGTCAATACCATCTACTATACCATTATCTAGGAGAGTTTTGGTAAACCTCCTTTTGGATAAATTAAAAATTCCTGTATTTATGTTTCTATCAAATACTGACAAAACCCTAAAGCGATCCTCTATACCAGTGTAGCCTATAATTGTAGCAGGTAGCAAGCGCAAGAATTTTAATGAGTCTTTTTGGACATGCTTTTTATCAAGAACTACAATAGATCTTCCAAAAGTGAGTATGCCATTCATAATTTGATTAGGCAATCGTCCATCTAAAGTATCACAATTGGATTTAAGCTCCACGGGATAAAATGAAATATGGTCAATTCTACATTTTTCGGTTCTAGCAATTTCGGTTAGCTGACCTGTTCTCATGAGGATTTCATTATAGGTTCCATTATGTTCTGTTCTCTGGTAAGCTTTGGTATTATTTCTTTGCAAGACACCAAGAACCAAATCAAATTGACCAAAGTACCCTTCACTCTTGATTCTGATTTCAGCTTCAGGGTTTGTAAATGGCAAATTTCCGCCTTTAGTATCTACGATGTGTCCTGATTCTATTGAACTAACAAATATGTCCTTTAGTTCTGATTCATTCATTCATGATTAAATTTGTCAAGGGTCAATAAATATACGACTAGATAATATTATTTTGTAAGTGAATTACTGTTTATTGAGCTAGCCTAGTGAAAGTCAAATTTCTTATACCAATAAATTTATTTAATAAAAAATATCGAGTCATACATAACGATAATCATGGGCTTAGCATTTTGGATTCAAATTCGATTTTGGTAAAAGGTGAAATTCCTCAAGACTGTTTGGTAATATGGAAAAAACTTGAGTTACTATAACAGAATATCAAATAAAAATGGATAGATTAATTTTTATTAATCTATCACAATGTTGCGCTTATTGTCGTCTTGAATGTGTTTCTGCTTCTCTTGAAAAATCTCTTAAATTGTCTCTTGCAGCGTTTTCGAATGTATTTGCGACATTAGTATTCAGCCGTGAAAATTCTTTTGCGTTGTCTCTTGCGTGCTGTATTGAATTTTTCCATGCATCCATAGATGCAAATATGTAATTGTTTGCTAATCTGGTTGCGACTATTGTACTGTCGGTAATATTGCTTACTGCTCTAGCGTAATTTTCTGTGACTCTTTGTGGAGAAACCCAATATGACAAATATGAATTTTGTACATTTTCAATGTACGGAACCCATAAGGATTGCATTGAATGGATAACCTCTTTTTGAGATTCTAGAAAATTGTCTGCAATCTCTTTTGTCGCTTGAATAGTTTCTTCTTGATATTCATTAACGGCTTTTGTATACCGTGGAATTTCCTTTATCGCTTCATCAGTTGTCTTTTTTACTGTCGATTTTGTTTCATCTAGAGTGATGTTCATGATTTCTCTATTTTTTTCTTTATTTGAAGACATGTAATATATTTGGGACAAAATAGTATATATGTGTTGGTATTAATTGGTATTTAAAGCCATATAGACCCACGGTCATAAATTCTAGAATCAAGGGAAATGATTCAATTTGTACATTTATTGACATATCCTTCATCAACAACTGGCTTTTAATCAAATCATGAGGATTATAGGGTTTTAATTCTTGGTTATTGAAATTGACTGAAATATACAAATCTTAAATTCTTCCTTTTCCAAAATCACATGGTAGATTTGAATTACATGTTATGTTTTCTAAAATTGTAGGTCATTACCTATGAATAAACTGCAAAAAATCACTTTGGTTTCGCTTGTATCAATTTCTGGGTTTTCATGGGTTTTATCTACAAATCAGCCAGACATGATGAACATTATGATTACCTACAATCCAGTATTATTAGGATTATTTACTGCAAGTTGGACGGCTGGAATGGCAGCAATGATGTTTCCAGCAATAGTACCAATGGTTTTACTTTACAATAAGATCACTACCACTGAGCAATCGATATCATCAGTAGAAACGCTTGAACCAAAATTCTCTACACTTAAGGTCATCCTCTTTGTTGGAATGTATCTTGTCGTTTGGGCCCTAACAGGATTAGGTTTACTATTAGCATGGTCTATTCCTATGAATAATATAGTTATGTCCAATTATGCAGAATATCCTAGAATAATATTTGGCAGCATTCTAATTGTCTCAGGAATATACCAGTTTAGTTCCTTAAAGAACAAATGTATCGGTTATTGCGAATCTCCGTTGAGTTTCTTTATGAGAAGATGGAGTAGTGGGATCGCAGGTGCCCTCAAAATGGGGATATTCCATGGACTTTATTGCCTAGGATGCTGTTGGCCTTATTTTCTAATTATGGTGGCTCTTGGATGGATGAATCTCACATGGATGGGCCTGTTTGCTGCAATAATATTCGGAGAAAAGATTTGGTCTAGAGGTATATGG
>JBHENS010000011.1:0-30298 GCA_046261955.1 Nitrososphaeraceae archaeon
CAATATTCTAACAACTGATATAAGAAATATGATAGATTTAAACTTATGAATCAAAACATAAGATGGGAAGATGTTTTAAAGAAAGAGGCAATTGGAATAGACAAATGCGATTTAGGCAAAGTTCAGCAAATTAAAGATGAGACTATAATAACAGAAAAAGGCGTTATTAGCAAGAAGAGATATTTTCTACCAAAAAAGCTAATTGATAAATTCGATGGAAATATACTTTATTTTAAAATAATGAAGGTAGAGGCTAAGCAATTTCGGCAGAATTAGATTACTTCGTAAAGGAAATACCGTAAATATAATAGAGTAACAATAATTTGATAAATATTACCATGTCCAAATTGTGCAAAAGTAAGACCTTATTTTAAATTGGATTATTTCTTTAAGAAATCAAATCAATAGCAATTACAAAACAAAGTTGTTTAAAATTGAGTTTCATAATTACCACTCTCGAAATAAATAGAATGATAATCCTCCATCTATCCAAAGGGATTAAAGTGAGACCTTAACTGATAAGGAAAGTGGCCAAAAATATTCCATTATTAGATAATGGAAATAAAGATTGTATTGTAGTCACCAATCTCAAAAAGCAATACGGCAAAGAGAAAGCTTTTGTTCTAAATGGGATTTCCTTTACTGTAAAATACGGGACAGTATTTGGTTTTTTGGGCCCTAACGGCGCTGGAAAGACTACAACACTTAAGATTCTTACTAGTCTTCTTAATCCATCTTCCGGAAGTGTAAATATATTTGGTAAAGATCTTTTCAAAAAACAATCAGCAATTAAGAGAAAGATTGGAGTCGTATCTCAAAATCCTAGTTTCGAAGCAAATTTGACAGTAGAAAGGTCTCTTGATCTTTATGGTTTGCTATGGGGCTTAAGTGATAGAAGAGCAAGAAAGGACAAAGTGAATGAAATATTGAAGACTTTTGATCTAGAATCAATCAAAAATTCAAAGAATGATGAACTCTCTATAGGTCAAAGAAGGAGGGTACAGCTGGCTAGAGAATTTATGCACGATATGGATCTTCTTTTTCTTGACGAACCTACTGTAGGACTGGATCCCTCAGCAAGACGCATGCTCTTGGATTATATAAAGAGACAGGTGATGTCAGGACTTACAGTCTTTTTTACTACTCATATTATGGAAGAGGCAGAATACCTGTGTGATGAAATTGCTATTATAGATAGCGGGAGAATAATTGCATTTGACACACCCATGGGTCTGAAGCAAAAGTATGGGGGAATGAATAAAACTATAGAAATTACCTTCAAAGATACCCTAAACGAACCCTTTTTCGAGATACTAAGAAGCATAATAAAGGGTAGCAAAAAAGATGACAAAGGATTGAATGATGACCTTAACATCAATATTCCAGAAATCAATTTGAAGGGGGGAAATGCAATCAGGATTAAAGTTAATAACACCGAGAAAGTTATTTCTGAAATATTTCAAGTCGTTCCTAAAAATGGTATGGAGATAGAAAATATTTCGGTGAATTCACCTTCACTGGAGGAAATTTTCCTATCTGTAGTCAGTAATTCCAAGGACAATTCCAATAGTGGATGATGAAAATGAGACCTATAGATAAGTATGTCTTTGTATCAAGGGTTCTGCTACTACTATATAGAAATCTTTTCGCAGCGATAGATAAGATGTTCCTGATATGGCAGATCCTTTTGCCCGTGTTTCAAATATACATTATGGGTTATGCATATTCTGCCTTAATAGGAGATCAAGGAATTAACGTAGGAGCTTTATCTATCTCATACGTTTCATTCTTGACGGCCGGTATGATGGGATTTAATGTGATGCAAGGAAGTCAAATAGCTGGTACAATTTTTTGGAATGATAAGAGAAATGGAATGTTCCAGCAAATTTTGGCAATGCCATTTAATAAGATTCAATATGTAATTGCAAATCTTGTAACACTAGTAATTATTGGACTGACAAGCGCTACAGCTATTATTTTAATTGGTTTACCAACCATATTTCAGGACATAAATATTACTATATGGAGTATGTCATACACTATCTTTGCACTTGTAGCGGGATCAGTATTTTTTGGTTCGTTTACAATAATTCTCTCAACAAAGATGAAAAGTAGCGAGACGTACAATGTATTTAGTAACGGGCTTTTCATATTTTTTATATTTGTTAGCTCAGTGTTCTATCCTGCAGAAGGTTTACCCCAACCACTATCAGCAGCGTTCTATTTTAATCCACTAACGTATATAGCAGATATTACTAGGGCGGGAATATTTTCTCAAATAGATACATTTACAAATCTTGAGGTACTTGTCCTAACATTGTTTGCTGTAGGTGCGTTTATTATTGCTACCAGAGCTATGGTAAAGTTGCAGATCTAAAAATAAGACGACTTTGTGTGAAATCTTTCACAGTCATTCTTAATAAATTGAAAAGAAGGTCTAAGAAAATGTCAACCTAGTCTCTTATCTAATAACATCTTTTTCCTAATCAGTGATTATATAAGGCGCATCCGATAATTCTAGTGTAGTTGTCATACTCCGAGATTTAGTCTTAATAATGCATCAATAGTAGTACTATGAATCCAACTGCGACACCTGCTATCATGAAAGGAAATCCAACTCTGAGTGTTATACCTCGAACAATTTATTCGCTATGATCACAAAGAACTGAAATACTTTAATCCTCCACATAATCATGTGATATATGAACAAGGAGATGGGATCCCTTGAAAATTCCTGCAAAAAGTGCACTCATCCTATGTCATTACACAATCCAAATTGCTTATTCAAGTCTGAAGAAAATCATGATAATATTTGTGGGTGTAAGGATGCACAATACTACAATACAATAGTTTCGGACAAATACATCGGCTGGATTGAAATCCATTGTAATTCATGCGGAAAAATACTTGGTTTTATAGACAGTATGGTTGAAAATATCTATGATTTTACTACCTTATGTTCTAAATGCATTGTCAAGATTGCCAAATATACCAAATAAAATATTAATGACATGGATAAATTTAACGACGTGTCCAGGAAAAATGTTATAGGTTCACTAATAATAGTCCTATTTTCTGTTCTGATTTTTATCATACCTACACTTTTAGATAAAGAAATCCAGCCTATACTTTCACTCTCTACGATTGTAATGGTTTCTATCTACGTTGTCCTTTCATTTGAAATTATCCACAGGACTGCAATTGCAATTTTGGGAGCAGTGATACTTGTCGGTTTAGTAATAGCGTTCCAATTGGTTGTGCCACATGAAAGTCTTGATTTCATTATCGAATTAATCGATTTCAATACGATAGGTCTGTTGTTTGGGATGATGATAATAGTGGTAATCCTGGGAGAAACAGGAATATTTAACTGGGTCGCAGTTAAGGCCACTGAATTAAGCAAAGGAAACCCATGGCGACTCATGGTTATTCTGTGTACATTTACTGCCATAGTCTCTGCATTTGTTGATAACGTTACTGTGGTATTGCTAATGGTTCCGGTCACCCTGACAATTTTCCGATTTCTGAACAGATCTCCGTTTCCGTATATTATAGGGCAAACAATGTGTTCTAATATAGGCGGTGCTGCCACTTTAATAGGTGATCCACCAAACATTATAATTGGGTCTGCTGCAAACATAGACTTTAATTCATTCATCATGGGAATGGGTCCAACTATCGCTATTACATTTGTCCTCTCGTTACTCATACTACGATTGTTCTTTTCAAAAGAACTGAAAAAAAGCTTTGACGTTAAGGTTATAGAAAAGTTCAAGGACGAGCAACGGCATCTGATTAAAGATAAAAATCTGTTAAAAAAGTGTCTGGCAGTACTCGCAGTAGTAATCTTTTTCTTTACCATACAACAAATCATAGGAATTGAAGTTTCTCTTATTGCGTTTGCAGGAGCAGCAGTACTTCTCGTAATAACCAAAATGAATGTAGAAAAGGTACTACATGAGGTAGACTGGTCTACACTACTGTTTTTCACAGGTCTCTTTATAGTCATTGGGATATTCTCCGAATACGGTGGAATTCAAATTCTCTCTTCTGTAGTGATTGGAATCACAGGTGGAGATCCTTGGTCAACTTTCTTATCGATAATCTGGTTATCTGCAATTGCTAGCGGTTTTGTAGATAATATTCCCTATACAGTAACAATGGCTCCTTTGTTAGAAACACTGACGAAGAACCCCGAGATAAATAGCGGATTTGGCCATATGCCTATTAATCCCCTGTGGTGGGCGCTGGCACTTGGTGCAGACCTGGGTGGAAATCTGACCCTTATTGGCTCTAGTGCGGGTGTAGTTGCTGCAGGAATAAGTGCAAAGTATGGTTTCCGGATAACTTTTAATCAATGGTTCAAAATTGGATTACCTTTTACAATCTCAACTGTTTTTATCGGAATGGTTTTACTTTCTATTTTTACTCTGTTGTCTTAGAGTATTCTTTCTATGTGTTGTTTCCGATTATAGATATAAATTGTGATGTAATCAAAAAAGTTAAAAGAGAAAAGGTTATAGAACTAAAGTTTTTTTAGTCACGCCCACGTAATATTTGAGTAAACAGTTATGTCAGATGTCAAGTACCACAAGATAACGATAATGTTTTCAATAAGTTGCATGACAAACTCGAAAATATTAAAAGCGGAAATGACATGAACATAGCAGGTTCATTAAAATGGATTATTTACGAAACTGATCGAATCAGGATATTGATAATCTATGAAATGGATTGTGCTATCATAGTTCTGATAAAAAGTAACACCAGTTTATCTGAAACAGTAGATAATATCTTAGGATATTATTATGAATGATAAAATTATGATGATTCTATTTTTGTAGGCACTACGCAGAAAATTAAATAAATTTTATAAATATTGCCTTTACTTCAAATGGGTTTGATTTGTAGAGGGTCAAGTTTTTAGGTGAATAACAAGATTCCCAAGAGATGGAATAATAAAGCTTAACTTTTTTATTCCTCCATATTATTATCTCATTATTCTAAAGCTAAACTTAAATCAAAGAATGCAAACAAGTTACAGCTGATTTGTTCCCTGCAGCAGCTGGTTATGATATAGCAACTACGCTATTCTCGCCTGATGGTAGACTGTACCAAGTAGAGTACGCTATGGAAACTGTAAGAAGGGGAACCTTGGCCATTGGAATCAAAACTAAGGACGGCGTGGTATTGGCAGTGGAAGAAAAAGCTAGGAAATTACAAGTTTCAGATAATACTCAAAAAATATTTCAAATAGACGATCATATAGGAGTAGCGGCAGCAGGATATATTCCTGATGCTAGAGCTGAGGTTGATCACGCAAGATTTTTTGCTCAAAGTAATAGACTGATATACGATGAACCGGTGGACGTTGCAGGAGTTGCGAAAAATCTCGCAGATATGGCGCAGCAATTTACCCAGTACGCTGGGTTCAGGCCCTATGGTGTTGCATTAATCCTTGCTGGAGTTGACAAGAGTGGTTCTTCACTTTATCAAACTGATCCGAGTGGAACGTACATTGGATATGATGCAGTTGCTATTGGCAATGGCAGTGATCAAGTAAATCAATACTTGGAAAAAGACTATCATGCTGAAATTAGCATGGACGAAGCAAGTATTCTAGCGCTGGATTCAATTTATTTAGTTAGCGAAGAGAAAACAGGAACTAGACAGATAAGGATGGCTCAAATTGATACGAAAACAAAGAGAATTAAATTTATTGAGAATAATGACATCGAAAACTATGCTTCAAAATCTAAAGAAGATTCCAGTAAAAGGACGCCACAATAATCTATATTTTTTTGCTTCTAAGTTGTGGTAATAAGCAAGGAGCTAAACTTCTGCTCTCTTTCTCCCATCATCGGTTAACTAAATTCTAGTAATGATGAACTACAACGGAGTCATTGTGTCGATTAGCCTTGCATTTGTTATCTGCCCATCTTTTTCATTAATTAAAAAGTCTACCGTGTATTGTAGACTTCCAAGTAAGAAAGTTACTTGAGCGTCCCAAGCTTCTCTATTCTGTTCGGTTGGAAATGGAAGAAGAGTTCTAATTCTAAAACCTTCAATATTGCTCCCATACAGTGCCTCTGCTGCTTTTCTTGCTGCTGATTCGACTTCTTTTTCCGTGTGGACGGGATTCATAAACCAAAGTGTATTTGTAAAATATATAAGCATTTTTATTTTGATCAATAATTTGAAAAACTAAAATAGATTGTATAGTCGTGAGAGTGATAGCTTTTGTGCGGCTTCAGTAGTCGCGACGTTTCCATCAACTTTAACAACATAAGTTTCGGGATCGATTTCTATTTTAGGTATCAGATTATTGTATACCATATTTTTCTTGGATATATTGCGACAGTTTTTCACTGGTAAGAGTTTTTTCTTGAGACCCAATTTCTTTTGAAGACCATTTTTTATCGCATTCTTTGAAGTAAATGTTACTGATGTAGAATATTTAGCTTTACCCATGGCCCCAAACATTGGTCTATAATATACAGGCTCTGGGGTCGGAATGGAAGCATTTGGATCACCCATAAGAGAATATGCGATAAAGCCTCCTTTAATAATGAGTTTTGGTTTAATGCCAAAAAATTGAGGCGTCCAAATCACAATATCAGCAAATTTACCTTTTTGAAGTGAGCCCACATAATCTGATATTCCATGTGTAATTGCCGGATTAATGGTAAGCTTTGCCAGATATCTCTTGACGCGCAGATTATCGTTATTCCCTTTTTCTTGTTTTAGTCTTCCTGACATCTTTTTCATCTTATCTGCGGTTTGCCAAGCTCTTGTTGCTACTTCACCGACTCGGCCCATAGCTTGACTATCAGATGAATACATGCTAATAGCTCCAATGTCATGTAACACATCTTCTGCAGCTATTGTTTCAGCTCTTATCCTTGATTCAGCAAATGCAACATCTTCTGATATTGAAGGATTTAGGTGATGACACACCATCATCATATCGAGGTGTTCTTCAAGAGTGTTTACAGTAAAAGGTCTTGTTGGATTTGTTGATGAAGGCAGTATATTGAGTTCGCCAGCAATTTTTAGGATATCTGGTGCATGTCCTCCACCGGCCCCTTCCGTATGATATGTATGAATCGTTCTGCCAGAGATTGCCTTTATTGTATCATCTACATATCCACACTCGTTCAGAGTATCGGTATGGATCGCTACCTGTGTGTCTGTTTTATCTGCAACCTTTAACGCTGCATCTATGGTAGCTGGAGTGGACCCCCAATCTTCATGAAGCTTCAGACCACAGGCCCCTTCATTAATTTGTTCTAGGAGTGAGGTTTCTAATGAGTCATTTCCTTTTCCCAACAATCCAAAATTTACCGGAAATTCCTCTAGAGATTCGAGCATTCTATGAATATTCCATGGTCCTGGACTACAAGTCGTGGCTTTAGTACCTTCAGAAGGACCAGTTCCCCCACCTATCATCGTGGTAGTACCGCTACATATTGCTTCTACTATTTGCTGAGGTGAAATAAAATGAATATGAGTATCAATAGTACCTGCAGTACAGATGGTGTGTTCTCCTGAAATAACTTCAGTGTTTGAGGAGACAATCATGTTTTCAGATACTCCGTCCATAACATTGGGATTTCCGGCTTTTCCTATACCCAAAATCAATCCATTTTTGATACCGATATCGGTCTTTATAATGCCCAACAACGGATCCATCAATATCGTATTTGTAATCACAAGATCTAGGGAATATTTGCTTTTTATTCCACTTGCCTGTCCCATCCCATCTCGAATACTCTTGCCTCCTCCAAAAACAAGTTCGTCTCCATATGTTATGAGATCCTTTTCGATCTCTATTATAAGATCTGTATCTCCTAGTCTGACTCTATCTCCCTTTGTCGGTCCGTATAGCTCCACATATTGTTTCCTAGGAATTTTAAGAACCATGATTATTCTGCTTCCATAAAACCTTCTTTCTTTAATTTCAAGAGCGAGATTTCTTTTTGTTTTTTTGTTAGTTTACCATTAACAAGACTATTAAAACCAAAGACAATTTTTTTTCCACCATATTCTGTTAACTCTACAATTCTAGAATCCCCTGGTTCAAATCGCAGCGATGTTCCTGATGGAATATTTAGGTGAAATCCGAATGTCTTATTCCTCTGAAATGACAAGAACTTGTTTGTTTCGAAAAAATGTGTATGAGAGCCTACCTGAATGGGTCTATCTCCTGTATTTTTTACATTAATTCTAATCATTTTTTTTCCTACGTTAGCAAGAATTGGGTTCTTGGATAAGAAATATTCACCGGGGATCATGATTTAATCCTCCATTATTCAAACAATAGGATCGTGAACAGTCACTAGTTTGGTACCATCATCGAAGGTTGCTTCTACTTGGACGCTCTGTACTAGTTCTGGTACTCCGGGCAAGACATCATTCCTATGTAAAACATGTCTTCCCGAGTTCATAAGTTCAGAAACCGACCTGCCATCTCGCGCTCCTTCAAGAATATGATCTGCTATTAGTGCCACCGATTCAGTATAGTTGAGTTTTAAACCTCTTGTTTTTCTTTTTCGTGCGACCTCTGCACTAATAAAAATATATAATTTATCAATATCTCGTGGGGATAGAAACATTCCGAGTTCAAAATTTATTATAAAGTCATATATTTATAATTGATCTCGAATTATCAATTCAAGATAAATTTTCCATGGAAGATAAAAATATGCAGTTATTTGGTAATGGTATAAAGAGAACATATGGTACCGAAGCTAGGAGATACAATCTTCTTGCTGCAAGATTGATTGCTGATCTTGTTAAAGGTTTTCTGGGTCCACGAGGACTTGAAAAAATGTTTATTGATATTCTTGGTGAAATGACCGTTACTAAGGACGGGGCAACTTTTCTAAGAAAGATTGACATTGAACATCCTGCTGCGAAGGTAATAATCGAAGCTTCTAACGCGGTGGATAACGCTGTTGGGGACGGTACTACTTCAGTAGTTGTACTTGCCGGAGCGCTAGTTGAAAAAGCAGAAGAATTATTAAAAATTGGAATTTCTCCACAGAGAATCTCAGACGGATATTACAATGGATTACAGATGGCAATTGAAATTATTAGGGAAGTTGCTATAGAATCAACAAATCATGACAAAGAAATAATGAAACACCTTGCCGATACTTGTTTGAGCTCAAAGGCTGTTTCCCACTTTACTCAAAAAATGATGATTCCCAATCTCGTTGTTGATGGGATTTGCAGTATTGCCGATTTTTCAAAAAGCTATATTGAAGTAGATGATATTAAAATCGAAGAAAAAATAGGAAGTAGTTCTGAAACTGAGCTTATCCATGGAATTGTAGTAGACAAAACAATAGATGAATCGTCGATGCCTAAAATTGTTGAAAATGCAAAGATTTTGCTTCTTGACAATGACATTCAAGATGAACGTACTAAAACTGATGCCGAAATTAGAATTTCACATCCCGGCGAGATCGCACAATTCCTTGATAGGAAGACTCGTAACTTACTTCAAAAGATTCAGTATGTAATCGAATCTGGTGCTACTGTTATTTTTTCGCGTGGAGGAATTGATCCTCTCGCATTAAATCACTTTTCAAAGAACAGGATGTTAACAGTTAGAAGAGTCAAAGAAAATGATTTGCTATGGTTGGCTAAAGCCACAGGAGCCAAAGTAGTCAGAGATTTTAATACGATAAGCAGAAATGATATAGGCTATGCTGCAAAGGTGTACGAAAGAATCGTGGGTGATGACAGGATGGTTTTTGTTGATGGATGTACGAATCCAAAGTCGATTACCTTTCTTTTACGAGCCAACTCAAAAAAGATTCTTGATGAATTTCATCGTACAGTACTCGATTCTATTTATGTTTTGAGAAATTTCATTGTGGATCCAAAAATTGTTCCTGGAGGAGGCGCGATAGAAGCATTCGTTGCCATGGTAATAAGAGAAAGATCGTATCTATATTCTGGTAAGGAACAGATTGTAATCCAAAAATTTGCAGAAGCCCTTGAAGAGATTCCCCTAACAATTGCCAGAAATGCAGGAATGAATACTATAGATATAGGAACGCATTTGAGAGAAAAAATTTATTCTCAATCTTCGTTAAAGGAGAAGAAAAAAAGTAATAGAGATTATCTTAAAAACAATCGTGATTGGTACGGGATCAATGCAATTGAAAGAAAAATAGACAACATGTTGGACTTGCATGTTGTTGATCCCCTTATGGTAAAAGAACAGATTCTTGTTACTGCAACAGAATCTATTATTTTGCTTATGAGAGTCGATGACGTAGTTATGAAAAAGCCAGTTGATACCCATGGACACAGTCATACTCATTTGGATGGTACTACACATTATCACAAGGGAGGAGATAAACCTCATGATCATTTCGATAGATTAGGAAAACAACAGAGACCTATGCATCATTATTACTGATTAAAATACAAGTACCTAGAATTCAATCATTTCATTTATATCTATAGTTTTTATAGTAACGTTTGTAGAAAGTGATCGCCCATCATTTAGGATCACCGAGAATATTTTGGATTGAAATATTAAGATGGTTCTAACAATGATTGATAGTGTTATTGACTATTTCGTATTGTCTAGATCAGGGAACAAGAATATAACCTGATGTTGAAATAGGTTCCATTACTGTGATTTCAAGTTTTTGTTTGTTCTCAGTATTTATGTTGAAATTAACCTTTCTGAGACTTTCTGGAACGCCAATCATGACTTGACTCGATGTTAAGAGCTTTGAAACATTTATAATTATTTCACTTTTTTTCTTATGCAAACGTAATTGAGTGATTATGTAATTAAGATAGAAGTATAAAGTCTCATTTATGTTAATCCTCATTTTTCTTGATAGTTTATTTTTTATGGTCTTGATCAAATTCTTCAAGATAATGTAGTCTGTCTCATTGTGAAACTGATAGATTCTTGTGAAAGGTGCTGTATCGGGTTCTCCTTGTACCGTAATTGTAATTTCTATCAGAATAGCCTAACCAATCCATTAGTTATTTTTTTGCGTCTTTTCCATAGTTTAGTGGAGGTCTCTTCGGAACTTTAGCTTTAGGTCCATTACCAAAGTCATAGGTATTATCTAGACCTCTGTAGAAATTCGGTCTCACTGGTTCTCCATTAGTCAATCCTTTCTTGGTCAGTGACAAGCCTGCTAATAATTCTACGATTAGTCTGTTTGCTAAACCTGACGTAATACCGCCATTATATGAATTACCATCACTTACGTCATAATTAGGAGCTACTTCAACCAAATCAAATGCAAATCTGTCCGGATCAAATGAGGTAGAAAGAAGCCGCATCAGTCGCATGCCTTCCCTTGATGTCAAACCATTTGGTTCAGGCTCTCCCGTACCCGGAGCATACGCAGGATCGAAGGTATCTATGTCCCAGCTTATATAGACAGCATCAACGTTGTCATTTGCCCTATCCGCTGCCTCCTTTGCTATCTTGTCAATACCCAGCTCTTCAACATCTAGCATTGTGAACCACTGGAAATCCTGGTCAGCCATCCATTTATACAAGTCGGGTCCAGGCCAGTACCCACGTGGTCCTATCAGAGTATAGTTCTTTCCTTTAAGACATCCAAGCTCCATTATTCTCCTAATATGTGCTCCATGATCGTACTTGAATCCAGTCAATCCTTGTGGGGCACAATCAGCATGTGTATCAATATGGATCATTCCAATATTCTTGTACTTTTTGGCAAAGGCACGTACATTTGCAAAAGTTATTGAATGATCTCCGCCCAACATAACTGGAATCCCATCCAAATCTAGAACTTCTTTGACTTTATCTGTCATCCTCCTGTGAGATTCAACTACATCGCCCGGAGAAATATTTACATCGCCATAGTCAACGGTTCTAAAAACTCCAAATGGATCGACTCCTGTTTCTATGTTAAAATGCTCATATGGTGGAGAAGGAACAGTAGACGCCGCCCTGATTGCTCGGGGACCATACCTTGCTCCAGGACGAATAGTTGTTCCAAAGTCAAAAGGTTCTCCAATTATTGCTACATCTGGTTTGACACTCTTTAGCTCTTCATGACTTCTTATCCAAGGCAGCTTCAGAAACGTTGGAATACCCACAAAAATAGGCTCATCGTTACCCTTGTACGAATTACCATAAAATTCCATACCCATACTTAGTCCATTCTTGTAAGGTGGTATATTTTTTAAATATTTCTAAACCAGTTGAATTTCACCAGATAAAACTAGATATTTATTCATGTTATCAGGTTCTAGAAATAATTATTGCAAATTTTTTAATAATTGTAAATTTCTTAAGTAATTCTCTACTTTTGCGTTAAATCCTTAAATATATAACAAATTAACAAGTTTGGATGGTATCACTTGACTGGTATGGAGTAGGTGTTATTGTTTTTTTAGCTGCGTCTTTGGTCGTTGGAACATTAACCTCAAGACTAGTAAAGAAAAGTAGTAGAAGATACATGGTTGCTGGCAAGACTCTCCCGCTTTTTTTTGTGGGTACAATGCTGGCTGCCCAGGCAATAGATGGTAACTCTTCTCTTGGTAATGCTTCTCTGGTATATCAATTTGGCATTTGGGCTGGAGCTGCTATCCCTATTGGACTTGGAGTATGCCTAATCCTTACAGGAGCATTTTATGGTAAAAAATTGAACAAGATGTCAATGCTTACTCTTCCTGACTTTTATTACAGAAGGTTTGGAGCAGGAGCAGAAGGTATCTCAGGAATACTTATGATGATTAGTTTTATAGTTCTTGTAGCTGGTAACTTTGCTGCCAGCGGATATATTCTTACTGCCGTATTACATATTGATTTCTTTTGGGCAATGCTTATAGCGGCACTAGTTGTGCTGACTTACACATTTGCTGGTGGTCTCTTTTCTTCGGCGTACACAGACATATTCCAAATATATCTAGCAATAGGAGCATTTTGGGCGGCTTTCATATTTTTTGCCGGAGGATTTGCAGGAGTCGATTTTGGTACTATCCTGGGTAATGCACCACCCTCGCATATTGATCTCTCGGGGCTAACTGATATGGGAAATGGGGCGCTCATTAATTGGGCAGGAATTATGGCTTTGGCGTTGGGCGACATAGTAGCGCTTGATTTTATGGAAAGAGTTTTTGCAGCGAAAGATGGCAAGACAGCACGAAGAGGTGCATTCATGGGAGGAGGATTGACATTATTTACAGTCATTCCCACAACTATGTTGGGTATAGTAGCACTATATTTCCTTCCGGCTTTGGTTGATCCATTTACAGCATTACCTGATTTGGCATTAAATCACGTACCATTTGCAATAGGTATTGCTCTATTGATGGGAGTTTTGGGAGCATCTATGTCAACAGCAAATGGAGGATTGCTTGCAATATCTAGTGTTATGTCAAGGAACATTATACAACGAGACATATTGAAAAAATGGCTCAAGAGACCAGGCATGGACGATAGAAAACTATTGAGAACGACAAGGATATTTACCATTCCGATGATGGCTGCCGCATTTATTCTAGGCTATTTATTGCCTCAACCTGGTGTTTATCTCATTTTGGCCTTTGATATAGTGTTTGCTGGTGCGTGGGCTCCTCTTACTTTGGGTTTGTTTTGGAGAAAAGCAAATTTCCCAGCTGCAATCACATCTTTAGTTTTAGGGTCTGGCCTTAGATTGTTATTATACTTTGTTATCCCCATAGAACTTGCTGGCCTTGATACAATGATACCACCAGTCGTATCGTTTGTGGCATTTGTCATAGTAGCTCTGGCAACACAGAAGAAGCATCCTGGAACGGAAAGACATGGTGTTATAGAGTATGTTCCACCGGAACAAGATGTAGTAACGGGAGAGGACCTTAAAGGCTATACAAGCCCAAGTGGTTTGAAATTTTCTTGAAAACAATTCCCCAAAAGACTAGTGTGTATATGCTGCTACTTCACACTATTCTTGGCAGATTAATTGGTGGTAGGTATTAATGAACAGGCAATTTTAAAGAGGTCGTCTTATTTTTTGTTCTTCCCTAAAAAGCCACAGATAAGAAACATTGAAGATGTAAAAGAGCAAGTTACCAAAATAGTTTCGAGTCAACGAAAACAAATTGAATCAAATTTAAAAACAACCGTTTCAGAGGTCCAAAATCTTCTTTCTGAAATTTCAGAATTCAATGATGGTTGGACCAAACTGCCCATTATCTATAGAATTGCGTGGATAAGTACCTCTGATGATGATACTGTTGAAAATGTCACGTTTAAAGAAAATATTGAATTACCTAATGTAGATCATGATTTGGAACTTATTATAAAAATGTTAAATCATATGCGAGAGGAAAAAAATCTGAAGATAACCAACATGCCTTTATTTATTCATCCTGATGAAATTTCAATTGCGCAAAAGGAAGATAGATTTCCTTACCGAAACATAAGCATTATTTCCCAAATTGCGGTAGTATTTCAGAAAGGGAGAATAAAATATGTCGGAATAGTTATTGATAGAAATTACGTCTTGCTCCAAGATAGATTAATAAATATATTTTAATAATTCGTTGATAATACATTGTATAAATAATCGGCATGATTATTTCCTCTTTAAGAAATGTTTTGAAAACAATATGTGAGAATCCCATTTATAAAGCCAAAGTTAAAATTCAAAGATATTTAGTACGGATCAGTTTGCCAATTATGTTATCGCTTTCAAAGAAATTATCACATGAATTATCAAATCTAGATATTGATGAGGGTGTACGAATAGAGTCAACGAAGTATAACAATAGGAAGGTGTACATAAATAAGAGACCATCAGGATGTTTTGTTGCAGAATCAGTATGTTCAAATCCTATCAACATGACAGAGATTAGATTTTATGTAGACATCAAACACATACATAAACTAATTGATAATATTTTTGGAAAAGAATATTCTGTTACCATTTATTGAATTAAAAGAGTGATTGATATACATTTAATTAAATGATGATTGAATTTTTCAAATATATATTCAAAATCAGTACCCAGATTAGTACCCAAATCCAAGTATGTTGTAGTTTTAAGAGATCCTCGATTCCTCTGGGGCCTTATTGCTCCTGGTTTATTTCTTAGCTAAACTAACTAAAATATAATCTAAAATCTAAATTCTTATCTAGATATTTGAACTTCTATGGTTGAAACATTTCGTTCCTTGCCATCTTCAGATTGAATCACTTGTGAACCTATTTTCACATGACCAATTTTGTATCCCATATTATCCATGCGTTTCACAATAATTTGTGCTACGTCTACTGCAAGTGTAATACTTCTTCCTCTAGCCTTTACAAGAACAGTTGGTTCATTTGCTAGCTGAACTAGGGTTGCTGTCACATAGGTCATCAAAGGCTTCTTCCCTATCAAAATTTCATTATTTGCTCTCCTTGTTTCAGCCCTTGAAGTCATGCTATAAGTTCAGATCACAAAATCCTAATTAAAGTGTATATAAAGCTTATCAAAAATTAATTTTTTGATATACTGTACCAAGTAAACTCAGGTAAGCCAAATTCTTATACTTAATTGCTGAATTGTAGTTTAGGGTTCAACTCCGATACCATCAGCCGGTGGGCACTCTGTATAGCGAGTCCTAGTCTCACTGGTGTAGACTTTTCTTTTTTGATGACCTAGGACTAGATTAGACTGTGAGGACGCTCAGAATTTGAGTCCCACTTGTAGCCATTAAACCATTTTATAATATGTTCTTCAACTTAAGACATCAGCTCCAAATGCATCGGTGGGATTTTTTATCCTTTCAGTTTCACCCACCGATGTTTTAACTATTTTATAATTTAATGTGTCATTGAATTGTAACGTAAAGTCGCAACCATTTTACTGGCGGGAAACTGGCTTGCTATCTACGAATAATCCCATCAGTTTTATAATATGTAGATAATAATTTAGTACGCCTACCACGTTCTCTGATGGGATACTCCGCAATGAAAAACTCGGCCCACCAGTGTTTTATATTTTAGAATCATTAGATCAATCATAAATATTCAAATTCATTTTCAGAGTTTTCAGAGTTTAATGCTTGACCTATGAAAATCCAACCCAAGTCGATTATATTCATATGGAATGTTTTAAATATGATTGATAGACATTCATTGTTTTCAGATTGACCCTGGAAGATAAAGACATTATTCAAGTGGATGCAACTGTGATTATAGGAGTTATGATACTTCTAACACTTTCAATAGGATTCGATTCATCTATTAATGCTCAAAAAAATGCGAGTATTACTAGATTGATTATTACATTGGCAATAATAGCGCCATTCACTGCATCCGCAGTCTTAGGAATCTTGACAAACCTCACGAATAAGTACACAGAACAACTTAAGAAAACATCAATAATAATAATGGCAGTTGGCTTTGGTTACTTAATTTTTGTAATTGCTGCTTTTATGGCATCAATATATTCCCTTATTTGAGTAACTACCACTTTTGCGATAAATAACTACATAAAATTAGACATATCGTTTTGCTCAGAACCAATAATTAAATGAAGTATATAGTTCCTATAATGCCAAATATACTAGTTATTGATATCTCATTCTTTAGAATGTTTTAGAAGTGTATCCTCCAAACTATTTGGATTGTCGATTATTTCTTGTACAACTTGCGGATCATCTACTTCATAACAATGTGTGAGATTTTCATCATCCTTATAAAAAATATAGATTTTGTTATCGTAAATACAGTAATACATTTTATCAACGATCATATTCTCGGGTTTGATCTTTATACCGTCTTTTTCAACAATAATTGGGTATTCCAACGCTTCTACTATCTATTTGAGAAAATAAATTCTATACGGAATTCAGGAAAGGATTGTTAATAAGTAAGTATTAGTTGACTAGATTTCCCTATATTCAACGGACTTTCATAGTTGAATGTTTCCCAAAACTATAAGATCTGATATCCATGCAATGGATTCGGTTTTATCCAACTCAGTGATTTTGATAAATCGAGCTTTTATTGGACCTTCTTTTAGATCATAAATTTCTGAAGGTGAGTTAGTCCCAGTTGATGAGTAATATTCAGCTGCGGTATATTTTTTGCCGTCATTTGAGAATTCAAGTGTGAAGAATTTAACCTCATTATCTACGTTTACAAAACTTACTTTAAGACCACATATATTTCGTTCTTGGCCTAGATCCAATGCAGTCCATCTTGGTTTAGGTGCTGAATCAGTATAATTCTCGCTAGTATTGTTAACGTCGTTGTCAGTTTGTACGTCCATTATGGGAATTTCATTATATTCACATGTGTTTGTCGGCAGCTCTTTGCTATTTAAGAAATTTAATTCGGTATTTTGTTGTTCATTACTGGTATCTACTAAAGTATCATATTGATTAATTACATGTTCCTCTGTCGGAGGTACTTGTCCAAAACCAGATGAAACAGGATCATTTGATTGAAAACTTCTATATGAGTTATCATTACTATTATTTAGTACATCACTATTCATGCTATTGTTATTGTTAGTTTCCAAAGTTACTTCTTTTACTTCAGGCTTTTCAACTTCTATCAAGCAAGTATACGTAACATATTTCCCATCAGGATATATTACTCTGAGCTCCAGAGTCTTTGGTCCATAAACATCAGCAAAACTGAATTGATTTTTTCCTACTCTGTGGAGGGGAGTTATTTCTGTTGTATCTGCGTCGTAATCGACAAAGAAAGCATTAATTTCACGAGGTTTTGTTAAAAAACTAAATGAAATACGATCGTCTGGTGATATCTGAACTACTGGCTCGAAATCATCTGGTAAGTCAGGGAAATTGACTCTTTCTAAATCCTCATTTTCTATAACTACGAATGGTGCCATTTCATAGGACTTATTCTCATATACCATCTTAGCAATTGGGACATTACTGTCCTTCATTTTAGAACTATCAGTATCTGGTTTGTTGTTATCTGCAGAAGATTCGCTTTTTACTTGAGGTTCAGCGCTAGCTATTAAAAGTATAGTACTTTCAAGAGATGCAATGAATACCATAATTAGAATTGATGAGAGTAAAACGTATTTTTTATTCTGGTATAACGATTTTATCAAAACTGAATTCAAAACTTATTGGTAATCTTTTATATTTACGGAATGTCGAAAAAATTACTGAGATCAACAACAAGAAAATAACTTCATTGACTATAAGAAAATACTATAACAAGTATGAAACAATTGCTTCCATTGAAATATCTACTTCTTATTTTCGTAGAATCAATAGCTGATATGGAATAATTTTTTTATTCTCCTAAGAATCACTTAATCAAGTACTATTGAATGAGAATATTTCTTTAAATGACATAGGAAAGAAAATAATATTTCATATTGATTTCGATTATTTCTATGCACAGTGCGAAGAAATAAGAAAACCAGAATTAAGAAATATTCCTAGTCTTGTTTGCGTCTATTCAGGACGACAAGAGGATTCCGGTGTGGTAAGCACTTGTAATTATGAAGCCCGAAAATATGAAGTTAAGGCCGCAATGCCAATTAGATTGGCAAAGTCAAGATTGAAAGATGTGAAGGCAATATTTCTTCCTACTGATATGCCATATTACCAAGAAATTTCCAGAAATGCAATGAGGATAATTCAAAATTACGGAGAACTGTTTGAACAAGTCAGTGTAGATGAATGTTATATGGATTTTACAAAGATCACAAATTCAGATTTTGATGATGCCAGGATCTTTGCAGCGTCATTGCAAAAAAATATTAAAGACCAGATTAAATTGACATGTTCAATTGGAGTAGGACCCAATAAACTGATAGCAAAAATAGCATCAGGTATCAACAAGCCTAATGGAATAACAGTTGTTAGTCAAGAAGATGCTAAGAAATTTATCTCAAATTGTAAAATTGAGGATATCCCTGGAGTAGGTGCAAAAACAACCAAGAAGTTAGAATCATTGGGGATAAAATCAATTTCGGATATATCTAAAAAAAGTATTTTTGAATTAAGAGATTCCTTGGGCTATAAGATAGCAACTTTTCTGGTAAATGCATCAAACGGAACCGATTATTCGCAGATAAAAGTTCGCGGAACTTCAAAACAAATTGGCAAGATAGTTACTATAAAAAAAGATATAGTAAATTTTGAACAGATCAAATTGACAGCTGATAATCTTTGTACATCCGTATATGAAAATTTAGAAAAAAAGCGACAGGCTTTCAGGGTTCTTACTTTAATTCTAATATTAGAAAACCTTCAACATGTTTCATTTTCTAAAAGTCTGAAACTCTATTCAGCATCCTTCGACGAATTGCATAAGAATTCATTATCAATCATACATGAGATGATTAGCAATAATTCAATATCTCTTGACAACATCAGGAGGATGGGTATTGTGATTTCTGATCTTAAAGATATATCTGGACAGGATTCACTATTGAATTATTTTAAAAATTAGTTGTCCGAATTGGAATACTATTAAAACTAGTAAAACAAAAATCTAAATTATAATTTAGGTTAAACTAACTAAACAGAGTAGAGTAATTATTGCCTATTTGTCTACAATTAGTACATCCTGATTCAACGAATCGTTCTAGAGATTTTTATGATTACTAAATCTGAATGCTAATCCGATTTTGGCGATATGGACTTTAATGATTTATTGATTAATGCTTCTATGATTTTGTCTGATCTTGATCTTATTATTTTAGCGTTAACGAAATTTGGCTTACCACCACCATTCCCTACATTCTCATCATTTCTGACGTCCTCAAAGACTTTAACGCAATCTAAACTAACATCATCACTCCTTGCAAATACGAGGTTTGCCGCGTCATTGTCAACCATATTAACTAAAATAACGATTGTTCTCTCTTCCAGTATTTTTTCTCCCGCAAAATTTTGAATGATTCGCCAATCCATATCATCCAGAATTGCTGTTATTACATTAATATTCTGTTTATCAAAATTCCGATCCGGAATATCTGTCAGTATTTTATTTGTTAATTTTTTTAACCAGTTGTAATATTGTTCTCTTTCATGGTATAGTTTCTTAATAGTCGCCTCTACTGTATTATAATTTGCTCCTACTTGATTACAAATATTATTAATTTTTTTAGTTAATCTGACTGCCTCATCCATAGCATTTTTGCCAACCATAAATCTTATTTCATAATCGGATTCATGCATTGACATATTGGTTACCAAAAAGAATGTACACTCAGACAAATTATTAACATGTTCCATTGAACACGCAGAGAGATCGTGGTTTTCTATTTCAACAACTGTGATTGTACCAGTATTTTCCAACCTAGTTTCATTTGCTCTCAAACCAGGAAACACCTTCTTGGCTTCATTTAGAGAGGAAAATGAGTGATGTAGTATTTTTCTTCTCTCCAATATTAGTCGATTAACCTCCTTCTCAGCAGAAACTATCTTTTCAAAATCCAATTCTACTTCTGATGCTCTTATAAACGCAATATTGTATGAATCCTTATGTTCCACTTTTTTCACACTCAAAGTCTTGTTTAATATTTTTTGCAGCGATCCTATGAATGCATGTTCAGCAGAGTGTGCTGCTTTCGTGTTCATACTGATCAATTCAAGTTACTAATATACAATAGCATTAAGGCATTGATTATTGATGAAGCTATAGAACTTCCGCCCTTTCTTCCAATATTTGTTATAAACTCCACATTCGTCCTTGATAATTCAGATTTTGATTCAGCTGCTGAAACAAAGCCTACAGGTGTCCCAATTACAAGCAATGGCTTTACTACATTTTCATTTATCATCTTAATTACCTCGTATAAAGCAGTTGGGGCATTTCCTATCACAACAATGCCGCCATCAATTTCTTTTGATGAGTATTTCATTGCCATTGTGGATCTAGTCTTATTTTCTTTTTTGGATATATCTATTACCTCCTTATTTGATATGTTGCATATTATACTTGTCCCAATTTTTGCAATAGATTTCTTGTTTATACCTGACCTTACCATATCAACATCTACAACAATGTGGCGCTTTTTCTTAAATGCCTCGAAAGCATTTTCGATGGCGTTGGTCGAAAAGATAATTCTATTCTTATCAGGTTTTGCAAAGTCAAAATCAGCAGTAGCGTGAATGACACGTCTAACAACATTCCATTGTAGCTCATTGTACCCATGAGTTCCTATCTCTAATTCAATGATTTTCATACTATTTTCTTCTATACCAAGCGAAGACTCGGACATATCCCTGGACTTTGCCCTGATCGCCCTCTTCATTGTATCATTACTTTCGACCAACTTTTCCCTCTGCCTCTTTTGCCCTTTCAAGTACCAATTTTACTAGTTTAGGGTCTACTCCAAAATGCTCCGTAATATACACTCGAATATTCTCTAGATTATAGTTTGCCAAAGCAGAATTGATATCTTTCACAACGTCATTTTTTATGTGCGCTCCCTTGTGTAGGAAATATGGAACTATTATCAATGTGTTAGGATTGCTGGAAATAATTTTTTCTATTCCATTCGCTATCCGTGGTTCATCCAATTCCAAAAAACAAAAAGTAACACTTCTAAAATCTGGCTTTAGTTTATTAACCGTATGTACAAATGCAGTTCTAGCACTCCTGTCACTGCTTCCATGACCTATTACAAGTATGTCACACTTGTCTTCCGCTAATACTATCTTATTTTTTTCTCTAGCGGAACAAATTCTATCTTTTATAAGCGAATCAAGTGTAGTATGATAGCTCAAGGGTTTTGTAATTACTACTTTAATCTTCCTATCGTAACAAATTCTAGCTGTCTTTTTCACAGAATCTTTCAGCTTCATACCAGGATACAGGAAATATGGCATGACAGTAATAGAATCTACATTATTGGAAATGCACCTGTTAATCCCCTCTTCAATGTATGGCGGTATAACTTCAAGGAAACAATGATCTACATAGACATATTCACTCTCATCCTTAATCATAGTACACAATTGGGAAAGCTCCTCTTTGGCCTCAGGTTCCCTGCTGCCTCTATCAATTAGTAACAGAGCCTTATTCATACTAAATACCGGCCTTGGAGTAATTTATCCTACAGACTGCAACTGTGAGATTAGGAGGGAACTTTTGCTTTGTGATAATAAGCTCACCACCTGAGCTAAGTATTGATGAGGCTTCTGATACACTTGATGTTCCTTCGTATTTTTTTACCACGTCTGAAGGATTTGGGACCATGATCTTATTTAATTTCTCTTTCTCAAAAAACTCTAAAGGTATTCCATGTTTATCTGAAAAGGATCCCAATGAGGCAGGAGATTTGCCCCTATCTATGGTCGAGAGGTTTCTGATGCTAAGAAAAGACAAACCATTTTCCTTCAACACTTTCATTATACCATCCTCTATGTCCTTCTGAGTGGTATCCCAGTGAAGTCCCAGCCCTACGACAAGGCTCTTTGGTCTATAAATTACAGATTTACCAATCAGAAGTGGGTCTGTTATAATCTTATCAGAAACGATTAGACCGGCCCTGAAATTATCTGATTTCAATTCATCAATATCTTGTACAATTGTTACATTTTTCGGTAATTCTTTATCCCACCATTTTGTTTCACCGGTATCTTGATAAACCCCTATTTTTTCTTCATTTACCATATGTGCACTAACTTTAGTAACGTTTTCAAAATTTTCGATACGCCATCTAAAGTCGTTGCCTAAAAGATCTACTGCTATTGTTTCATTAACGTCAGCAGCTGTTGTGATTACGGCCGTTGAATTCAAGATATCTGCAATGTGTTTGGATAATGAGTTAGCACCTCCCAGATGCCCTGAGAGCGCACTTATAACAAAGTTTGCTTTATCATCTATAACGATAACGCCCGGGTCTGTCTTTTTGTCTACCAGAAGATTTGATATTAAACGGATGACCGCACCCAATGAAAAAATGCAAATAATACTATCGTACTCTTTGAAAATCTCTTCAATCATGATTTTTGTATTCTTTTCAAACCAGGTAATTCCATAAGAAGAATCCTTATGTTTTGATTGGGCATAAATAGATGCTGATGGAATTTTTTCTTTTATTCTTTTTGATATATTGATTCCATTTTTAGTAATACAAACAATAGCAACCTTGCTGCTCATGCATTACTTTATAAAATTTATTCAAATAATATACTTTGTGTTGATTTGATATCCCTAAGAATATAAAAATTCAAATATTGAAACAACACTATTGCTGTTGATTTCAATTGACACTAACTTTCTTTTGTAAGAGGAATCGCCACACGGAATGTCCGGGTGAATGGCCAATGGGTGATTCATGTGGCTCGGATCATGACTGCTCTTTTGATGTGAAAATGTCAAAATGCGAGTGCTCCTGTCATGTCTGAGCGATAATTGTGTCGTGTAATAAACTAGCTTTTAGAATTTTTGAGACTTCCACAAAAATTTCAGGAAAATGAACTTACCGGGGTCAGAAAATCATGGTTTTTTCGATCACTTCTATTTCAAACAGCCACCACATCATCATACCCCGTTGATAGTTTATTGTTTATTGATTTCATTAATTCTTTAGCTTTTCGCCTCATAGAATTATTAACCTTGATAAGAACTAGCCCTTCCAGTGGTTGCCCATAAAATACTAGTGAGTTAGTAGGTGCAAGAAAACATACGGGAAGTGTCAATAAATCCTCCTCCCCGACAACTTGCAAGATATATTTCTTCTCACCTGAAAGGGCGAACCTAATTTTAGCAATTGCTTCCTGTGTAATGGTTCCTGCGGGATTAATACATGAAATACTTGTTACATCTTTAGCTTTGAAACCAAGCATTCTATCAGCCAAAGTAGTACCTTTTTCTTGCCTTCTCTCAACTCCGTCAATTATCGCCAAGTCAGGATATATATCAAAGGAAACAAGTCTCTCCGTAGAACGGTCACCTACCGTTATTATTTTGTGTTTAATGTCTGAAATTTCTTTTCTAATTTTTCTTTCTGTGATATCGCTATCTAGAATTAACTTTCCTAATGGTTTTTTTAGTTCTGCAAGAACATCAGGCGGTATTGACACTTTGATGTTCTTTTGATTGTTCGTTTTCTGTTTTTTCTTGCTCTTGTAATTCTGAAGCAATTATGCTGATTCTTCCAGCAACAGTTCGAGAAATTTTGTCAAATATGACTGCCTGATTATTATTTGGCTCTGCAATTGCTACTGGATTACCGCTATCACTTGCTGACATTATCTGTTGATGGAGAGGTATTTCTCCAATAAAAGGAACATTGAACTGATCACTGACTTTCTGACCGCCACCAGTACCAAAAATATTGATCTTATTATTACAATGTTGACATTCTAGATAACTCATATTTTCTATAACTCCAATGATAGGTACATTCAGTTTGTTAAACATGCCTACAGCTTTTACTGCCACATTCATTGCTACGTCTTGAGGAGTGGTAACTATAATTATTCCAGTTATTGGTATTGTTTGTGCCAAAGTTAAAGGTGCATCTCCAGTACCGGGTGGTAAATCAATTATCAAGTAATCAAGATCACCCCAATTTACATCAGTTAGAAATTGTTTTACAATTCCAGCCACTATAGGACCTCTATAGATTCCTGCTTGCTGTGATTGTTCATAAAAGAATCCCATTGAAATGACTTTTACTCCTTGAGCCAAAACGGGCTCTATTTTATTATTAATTACCTCAGGTGGATTTTTCAGTCCCAACATCAGAGGAACACTTGGGCCGTAAATATCAGCATCCAATAAACCTACCTTTGCACCGGTCTTTGCTAATGCCAATGCGAGGTTGACAGATACTGTTGTTTTTCCCACTCCTCCTTTACCGCTTGCAATGGCAAGTATATTTTTGACACCGGGTAGCAATTCGTCCATTGAAATAGAACGTCCTTCCATGACCCTGGCAGTTACTTTAAGATCTAGATCCTTAATCCCCAAATCCATCATAGAATTGCGAACCGACTCTTCTATCTCACTATTGAAAGGACAGGCAGGGGTAGTAAGCTCTAATGTAAATCCAACTTTTCCATCGTTAATTGCAAGGTCTTTAATCATGCCCATTGAAACGATGTCTTTATGCAATTCGGGATCTTCTATTGTCTGTAATTTTGCCATGATTTGCTCTATTGAGGCCATATCATCGTACTCTTCAAAAGAATATTTAAATCATACAATATCACGCATCTTGATATTACAAATCAAGAAATAATGAAAAGGTTCATAAATTGATAATTTAAACCAATTCACAATAAGTAATGTTTGCGATAATACACATGGATGATGTTGTAAGAATACCGCCCAGTATGATGAAAAAATCTCTCAATGAGACCACAATGGAAATTCTCAAGGAAAAATATGAGAGTATGATAAATCCTGAATTGGGGTATGTTATTATGATTATTGATGCAAAAACAAATAGGGTCGGAAAATTGGTTTCCGGTGATGGTGCCACCTTCCACAAGGTGTCTTTTAAGGCATTAACATTTTATCCAAAAATGCAGGAAATTGTGGAGGGGGAAATTGTCGAAATTACTGATTTTGGTGCGTTTGTAAGAATAGGGCCAACTGATGCACTGCTACACCTTTCTCAAATAACTGATGATTATCTAAAAAGCGATGTCAAGCAAGGGGTAATAGTTGCAAATCAATCAGCCAAATCCCTTAAGATTGGATCAAAGCTTAGAGCTAGAGTTACCGCGATTAGTTTAGGAAAAGGCTCGGCAATGGGCAAAATAGGGATTACCTGCAGGCAGCCTTTTCTTGGAGCTCTTGAATGGATTGAAGAAGAGATAAAGAAGGCCAAAAGTCCAGTAGCAACTAACCAAAAGGAAAAGAAAGGGACAGTGCCAGCTTAATGGCGAAGGAACTTGCATGCAAAAAATGTAGAGCCATTACTATTGGAAAGGTATGTCCTGTCTGCAAGTCGACTGAACTTTCATCTGACTGGTCCGGTACAATAGTAATATTTGATTCAAAGAATTCTCTGGTTGCATCAACACTTCAAATATCAACTCCCCATAAATATGCATTAAAAGTAACTTGACTCTTAAAAAGAAATCAAAAGATCTAAATCAATATTTTAGTTTACGGGAATCCCTCGTTAGATTTCTCAGAGAAGATATAGGCCAAGGGGATCTGACTAGCGAGTACGTAGTCGATAAGGACCTGAAATCTTCCTCTTTCATTATTTGTAAATCTGAACTTGCGGTAGTTGCAGGACTCGAAGAAGTCCAAACAATCTTTGATATTTGCAAATGTGATTCAAAAGTTCTAGTCAAAGACAGTGATGTTGTAAAAAATGGTCGCAAGGTAATGACTATTAAAGGAAGAACTAGATCCATTCTAAAAGCCGAAAGAACTGCCTTAAACTTGATAATGCGTATGAGCGGGATTGCAACCGATACAAAGAAATTTGTGGATATAGCAAGAACGGTCTCAAAAGATATAAGAATAACAGGTACTAGAAAGACAGCACCTGGATTAAGGTTCTTTGATAAGAAATCAATAGAATTAGGAGGCGGGTATGCACATAGAAATACTCTAGATGAAATGATACTAATAAAGGATAATCATCTTGCAGTAACCAATTCTATTCGGGAAGCTATATCGATGGCTAGACAGAAGGCTGGCAAGAATATCATGATAGAATGTGAGGTTAGTGATACAAAATCAGCAGTAGAGGCGATTAAAAGTGGTGCAGGCATCATTATGTTAGATAATTTTTCCCCTCAACAGGCTCAGAAAACCATTTCGTATTTGAAGAAATCCGGTTTACGAAAAAAAATTTTAGTAGAAATTTCAGGGGGTGTCAATCTTTCAAATATCAAAGAATATGCATATACTTTACCAGATATGATATCAGTAGGATCCTTAACCCATTCTAGTAAATCAATTGATTTTTCGATGGAAATGGAACTGGATTGATTTGTTGCTTACTATCAACTAGCATTACTACTAAAGATATCCATTGACTATTTGATTAGGATATCGTTAACATACGCTCGATAGCAGTCCTAGCTTTATCCGCAACATGCTTTGGAACTTTGATCTCATACTGTTTGTGTACAAGTGAGTCGACTACTTTTTCGATTGTTATCTTTTTCATATATTTACAGACAGCGTTTTCCTTAACTGGTATGAACATTTTGTCTGGATTTTCTTTCTTCATTCTATACATGATCCCTGTTTCTGTTGCAACAACAAATTGACTACTCTCTGATTTTTTAGCGTGCTGCATCATCCCTTCAGTAGACAATATGTGAGCTTTCCTAGTTATATCACCAGATGCTAGGCCGTATAGAGTTGATGAAGTACAGCCACACTCAGGGTGGATCATGAATTCCGCATTGTTGTATTTTTGAAAAATATTATTAATGTCAGCTGCAGTGATTCCTGCGTGAACATGACATTCTCCTGGCCATACATACAAATTTTTCCTACCAGTGACCTGACCTACATATGAACCCAAAAACATGTCAGGTAAGAATAAGATTTCAGTATCACCGGGAATACTGTTTACAACCTTGACTGCATTGGATGAAGTGCAACAATAATCAGAAAGGGCTTTTACCTCTGCGCTGGTATTAACATAACTAACCACGACAGCATTAGGGTGTTCCTGCTTCCATTTCTTTAATTCGTATGAATTAATAGTCGATGCAAGAGAACAACCTGCCTCTAGATCTGGAATCAAGACGGTCTTTTCAGGGCATAGTATTGAAGCAGTTTCTGCCATAAAATGAACACCACAAAATACAATAATATCGGCATCTGTTTTGGCAGCTTCTCTTGATAATGCCAGGGAATCACCAATAAAATCGGCTACATCTTGGACCTCGGGAACTTGGTAATTGTGTGCCAAAATAATGGCGTTACACTCCTTCTTTAGTTGATTTATCTGATCGGAATGCATTGATTGGACTAATGTCATCTGATGCGCTTGTTTTACATAATTATAGATTTAAAGTAGTATAGTTTAGGATAACATTGCCTATTTAACCAATGATAAGGGCAATACTTGCCACTTTGATGTAACACTCAGAAAATAGGAAAAATTAGGCAGTAATAGATATATTATATCGTAGTCAACCCTATATCAAATGCCAACTCATGGATCGTTAACAAAGGCGGGAAAAGTAAGAGGTCAAACCCCTAAAATTGAGGGAAAAAAGAGGGTGAGCCCAATATCAAAATTAAGAAACAAGACAAACTTTGTAAAGAGATTTGAAAAAAGGCGCCAGCCTGGACAAAAAAAGCCAGAACGTATGGGTAGAAGACGTTAGTCTGAATTTCTCAATCTTTCTTTATTATTTTAAACATCCTCCATAGCTTAGCAATATGTAAATCCAAATATTGACAAAGTGAAAATTAGTACAACATGGAAAAAAAAGTTGCGGTAATTGGCTACGGCAGCATTGGCAAGGAGATTATTGCATCAGCAAGAAGACATGAGATTCCAAATGCCAGGATTGTGGCAGTATTTGACAAAGTATCTCAAGTTATTGATTCGGTTGAGATTGAAAATAGTGATGTACAGTTATTTTCAGATTTCGATGAATTCTATAATTCTCAAACTTATTCCAATCTAGATATCATAATTGAGTGTGCTTCAAAAGATGCCGTTAGAGAATACGGTAAAAAAATTATCGAGTCAAGAAAGGACCTGATAGTTCTTAGTGTGGGAGCTTTTTCTGATAAAGAATACCTGTCAGAATTGCAAGATTTGTCGAACTTGAATAAGACCAGAATATTGATACCTACTGGTGCAATCGCTGGACTGGATTCCATTAGAAGTGTAAAAAAATATCTGGACAGTTTGTCTATCACAACCACAAAGCATCCCAAATCATTTGTAGGTGCTCCATTTTTCAAGAGCTCAAGAATTAGGTTGGATAAGATTACTAGTAAAACAAATCTTTTTGAAGGTAATGCTATTACAGCTATTGAATTTTTTCCTGCAAATGTGAATGTAGCAGTTTCAATCGCACTTGCTGGAATTGGTTTAGAGAAAACTCGTGTAAAGATAATAGCAGATCCACTGATATCGGTAAATAAACATGAAATTGTAGGTAAAGGGAGCTTTGGGGAAATACATATTATAGTCAAAAACATTCCAAGCCCTACAAATCCTAAAACCAGTTACTTGGCATCTCTATCTGCCATTGAATGTCTGAGAAGCTTGTGCAACGAAAATTTCAGAATAGGGACTTGATATGGCAAATTTTGACAGTTTATATGTGGAATATTGATTTGACAAGATTAACTATGAGTTACAACGGATTTAAGACAAACGACATGTTTGGTCCAAAACCAGTGGAAGTAGGAAAGGAATATGACGTGCAGATCACGGAATTAAGTAGAAAGGGAGATGGAATAGCAAGGATACAGCGATTTGTGATTTTCGTAAAGAATGGAAAGGTAGGCCAAAATACAAAAATAAAGGTAATCCAGGTTGGAAATAGATTTGCAACTGCAGAGATTGTCAGTGATTCTGAAAGTCAGAGTCAGACTGAAAGCGCACCGGCAAATGCTGATGCCAATACAGAAACCCCTACAGAAACCCCTACAGAATAATCAACCTATCGCAGTTACTTTTGAAACTTCTAATTATTTTATATCATTACAAAAATTAATTTTTAAAAGTATGTTCATGAAGTATTATTTTATCAATTACAATTTCTAATTTAGAAAATTAGTTTGAAGAATAATATCATAGCTATTATTGCAATCTCCTTCATCATTGTTGGTTCTTTATGGGGAATTGGGAATTTAGTTTCTCAGGATAATACCCAATTATCAGAGAATGAGGGTATCATAATGTTAATGAAAGATAACAAATTCAATGTTACTAATCCAGATATTCCTGTCAAAATCAATCAGCCATTAAAAATTAGTATTGCAAATCAGGATTTTAGAAAACATGATTTTATTGTGGATGATTTGAATATTAATACCGGTTTTATTTCGAGTGGACAAGATTTTACCACACTAATTGCTTCTGACAAAGTAGGTTCTTTTAGATATTATTGTTCAATTCATCCTGGAATCATGGAAGGTAAAATTATTGCCACCAATTAATGAAAATATCATTTCTGGTCTGCTATCAACAGATAAATACTGAAATGAAATGATTTATGAAAAAATCTAATTTGGACAGTTACTTTAAGTCTTGAATGAATCGGTCAGTTTTTTATGATATATGCTTTTGCAACCATCTCTATGCACCATCTGGTCTGGTAGTACTCGAAGGTGCTTCATTTTTCTTTTATCGTATATGGTACTCAAGAATTTGTAGCAGATAGAACAGACAAATTTTGTTT
>JBHENS010000012.1:0-29113 GCA_046261955.1 Nitrososphaeraceae archaeon
CCTGCTGAAATGCCGCATTTGTTATTTACAGGTCCAGCTGGAGTTGGCAAAACTACTACTGCTCTTTGTATGTCAAGGCAACTACTTGGGGAAGAATGGAAGAGAGATACACTTGAGCTTAACGCCTCTGATGAAAGGGGGATAAAGATGATTCGAGAGGATTTCGCAAATTTTTAAGCGAATTGGTAACTAATTTAATCTGTATAAGCAATTTCAAACCATAATTTTAATAGTACAGAAATTGATTTGGTTTGCCTATATTTTCATCAGTAAAGTTAATGAAAATTGATATGGTTTTGATCACTAATGGCTTCTAAATTTGATTCTAATCTTCTATTAGACAGGGTTGAGTTCAAAATTTTTGCCGCGGAAAAACATTTGAATAATCTCAAAGAAATTGAGTTAAATTTTCCAAATATAGAAAAGATACATGCCGCTATCCAGATGGAATTGGAGATAGATTGCTTTCTTGCCCAGCTATTAGGAACTTTAGATTGTTTGTTGTTGCTAATTAACACTAGATTAGATTTGGGAATAGATTCAGGAAAGGTCGACATAGCAACAGTACAAAGCGCCTTGAACGCAAGAACAAAAAATATTAGTTTGCTTACGGATTTGCATCAGGCATCAGAACACAATAGTTGGCTTTGGATATTAAAGGAATTTAGAAATCAAACCATGCAAATACCGTCCAAAGAAGTTCAAGATCTTTTAATTGAAGACATGACTCTATCAATAAAGGAAGGTCTAAACATATCAATTCGCACTTCGGATGAATATATCAATAAGAATACAATTCACTATTTCCAACAAAGTGTCAACCGAGTTAGGGAGCTGGTTAATTCTATTAGAGGGAAGGAGCCACTGCTAAAGTAGATATCGATAAATAAAAAAGGTTTAACCCGCATATATTAAATTAGAATTTCTTAATTTAGTGTATGGCTCTGTTCACAGTGTTCACATGTTCACGCTATATTATGACATTTTCGCTTTTACTTTATGGACTTATTCTTATGTCTGGAGTAACGCGACCTTATTAGCCAGACGACGATAACTATTATAAATCTCCATAACATACTTTTCCAATTTAACATGACTCGCGTTTACTTGGTTGATTATTGAGCGTTAGCATGAATCTCCTCTTCTAAGGCTTCCTTAAGCATATTCATATGGCTTAGCCTATCCGTTTTTATTTTATTCCACGTGTCGAGGAGATTATTTTTGTTTGCAGTTTGGGCATCTTTGATGTAAGTGTCAATGGCATCATATAGAAACTCTGCATCTTCACCCATTGCCCTTAAAATATCATACATTACGTTCGATATTGGAGTTGAACCTTCCATAGAATTGTACTTGTCAAAAAACTATATAATGATTAATTTGAAATCGTTACCAAGATAGGTCCCCAAATACAATTTGTTTTGATTCTTCATTATGCGGCATTATTTAAACCCGCCTTGATTCTTTGATAACATTCTAGAGACTCCACTTTTGACTTGTACTCCATCAAGATAGTGTAAATTATAACAAATAGTAAAACTGTGATTAGATACCCTACTTGACTTTGTATGAGTCAATACCTTGGTATGCATTGATATTATGAACTTGATATAACTCTCCCTTTGGCATGAGTGCATTAATCTTATCAAAACCCGCTTTTAGTCTACCGTTAACAAAATTGGTAAAATCCTTTTCAGACTCCCAGAGATCGGTAACTTGAATGTTTCCAGACTTATCTAAACCAGCAGCATGAAGTATTACACCTGCGGGCGGATTATTTTCCCAGTCGACTTCTCTTTTTAGATCTTCATACATTTGTTTTGTAAAACCCTCTCCGGTAAATATACCTAATATTGCCATATCCTATTTTATATTGACTTATATTTGATTTTTTGCTATGCCACATAGAGATATTTTTATTATTTTGTTCTGTATGTAATGAAATAACATGGTTGCGGTAAAACTTTAAGTATCCCATCACCCCATATCAAAAGACTTGTCGATAAAATGAAATCAATTGCGATGCTTGTTCTTCTATTCTTGACACTGGTTGCTGCAACCACCATATTTGCTCTTTCAAATCCTGTCCAAGCAAAAATTAGTTATTGCGCAGATGGTACTGGGATATTTCAGTGCTTCATAAAAGAAAATGATTGTAAGGCTTTCGCAGATGCTCATCCTGAGACAACATGTCTCAGGAGTAAAACTTAGGGATTCCGTCTACAGAACACTAAAAACGGTAATGCATCCAAATCATTTCTTTTAACAGCCTGTTTAGAAGGTTTTTTTCATGGCTAGCAACGCTACTGGTATTATAGAAAAACCATCAATGATGCAGTTGTACCTCAAAATTTATTAACAGTAAAGATGTAACAACCGGTGGGAAAACCGACTGAATGATGAACAAGAAACAACCGGCCCACCAGTTGCTGTGTTTAGACGTTGATGGAACACACGCAACTAGGCTATTTAAGATTATTGTAACATTGTTCTAAATTATCGGATATATCAAAACATACAAGCCTTTTTATTAGAATCTCTTAATATCGATATTGGGATATTTAGCACCTTGGAGGAGAATATTAAGAAATGACCCTAAAATGCAGTCATGTTAGCTGTACTGATGATGCTAAATGGATAGCCGTTATTAATGAAAAAACCAGAAGTGAAAAGTATCTATTGACAAGCGGTACGTATTACTATTGTGACAAACACAAAGGTGTAATCAAATCGAAAACGAGACATTTAGTGAAGTGGAATGAAGGAGAATAATTTGAATAAAATAATTTTACTTAGTGTAATAGTTGGAATAGTCTTTAACTTGGGGATTAATTTGGTATATGGTCAAAATAACGATGTCGTCAGATCGTTGATGTAATGGATATGAGGGTTAAGAAATGAGACTAATCAAAGATGGTAAGATAGTAAGGCCAGAACGACCACTATTAAGCAAAATAGGAATGGTACTTGGAGTAATTTTTGTTGTAATGGCATTTATTGTTGGATACTCAAATATCATCACAGGAATATTATATATGATATGTGCATCATTCATCTTATATCTTAGTGATAGATATGCAAAACGAAAATGGGGTTTGAATAATGAATAGAATAATTTTACTTACAATAGTTGCAATAGTTGGAATAGTTCAAGTGGCGAATGGTCAAATAGTAGATGAAAGTACTCGAGCCACATTTGGACTAGTTCTTGAAATGGGTACAGTCGTAGATTATTGTTTTGAACATGCAGATAGTCCTAATCCAGTACAAGACTTATTTGATAAGGGTCTAATATCTCCAACCTTTAACGGTAAAACTTGCGGAGAAGTTAAAATAGCATATGAAAATATAATGAACATAATCAGAAACGGCTTACTTACTAGATAACTGGCGATTTAATTGAAATGCTCTAAGTGTGGTTCTAGTCATCTGTGGGGTCATGGATGGAATTATGATGTGATATATCCTTTCAGACTAAGTCGAAGAGCGTCTAACAAATCATTATAACTGGTTTGTTCTTTATCTAGAGAATATCTCCTTAGCCTGAGCCGTTCTCAATACTATGATCATTTGTTCATATTTTTCTGGAATTGCTATATGAAATTTACATATTCTTCGATTACTGATCAAACGATAAGCAGTACATAAATACTTAAGAGTACCACAGAGCACTAACTTGAATACACGAACAATTATAGCAATGTTTCTTATTGCAGCATCGATTGGAATGGCTACGACATCCTTAACAATTCCAATATCAGCAGATAAGAGCGACGCTCGCGAAGGGCTGGATAAAGCAGACGAGAAGGTACATGATAACACTGGAGGACTAAGTGACCAAGACGTAAGATTCCATGAAGGGATATGTCAAGGTGACCACAGTACAACAGTACTAGATGAACTTCTGGAGGGATGTGACGCCTTAGATAATCCAGGTGGAAAGTGAGAACAAGCCATAAAGGCTCCGCTTATTTTTATTTTATATGGTACATCTTTAAACTCAATCTAAATCCGTCTAGTATATCCGAGTATGAAGTTTGTTCTTTATCAAGTGAATACTCTTTTGCTTTTGCTGTTCTTAATGATATAATCAGTTTACCTTACCGGTGCAATTTCCTTGTAATTGAAATCACAGCTTACGTCTTTCAACAAGCAGTCCCTACATTTTTCAAATTTTAGCTGATTAGTTATCCTTCCAAAATCCTCTAGTTGTAACATACTGTCTTTCTGCATCGTATATATTCTTGTATAAATTTTCATCGTCAACATAATTGCGCAATATGCGTGCAGCTGTTTCGACCCCTATACCATAACCCGATAGTACTGTTAATGCTTTCTTACCAAAATTGTTAATCAACGACGCAGCTTTCCATGCCCTTTCAAATTTGTGGTTCTGTTCGGAATTGATTTCCGATCCCTTTAACTTATTCAAGATTATTTTGGAAAGTTCGTAATCGGAAGAAAAAGTAGTTGTAATCAGTCTCGATCCGCATTTCTTGCAAGATATGGAGTCCATTACTTCCCTTGTTTCAACCAATCTTTCCCACTTGCCACATCGGATGCATATCAGTCGATGTTTGGTTTTATCAAGTCTATCCTTTATGAGTTCTAGAACTCCGCGCTCAATGTTTAAGGGCGTAGATGACGATTTAGAATGATGTTCCACGATACTTTGGGCCACTGGAGAAAAATCTGATAAATCTAGCCAATGTATTGATATTTCTTTGTTCCTTATTTTTCGCAGAACTTCTTGCGTAGATTTTACATCAAATTTATCATGCATCAATTCTCTTATGGACTCCTTGCTTATTGCAGTTTTAGAATATCTGTCATATATAAAACGGGCCAATCTCTTATCGTAGACTGCATTTTTATCAACGAGACCAAATTTCTTTGATACCATCCAAACTCTCCAATTCAAATTATATGTGTTAGTTAAAGATGTGATAAGTATTGTTTCAACATCATATTCATCATAAAAAATTTTTTCAATATTTACTTTTGACAATCTAACGGACGAACTTAACAGAATTCTATAGGGATCTGACTTTGTTTCTACTAGATGTCCTACATACGATGCAAGAAAAGTGGAAAATAATGATGACAACGTATTGTTTATTTTTGTACCTAAAGTAGAATGGATTACAACTGCGTTTTTAGAAATGACACTCTCCATGACGATGTTCCTGGAATCTGGAACTATGGGAATTTTTTGTAATGTGTTCCGAATGTCTGATTCAAACTTAAAATTACTATCCTCGAGAACTTTATTTCTAAGATTACCTACTTCCACAGCAGTTTCATAATCAACCGGGATCATTTCGCCAACCCAGTGAGGTATATTTATTGGAGATCCAAAAACTTGCTCTACATTGACTTGGAGTTTATTTTCGTCAACACTTATTATTCTCCATTGAGTTCCTTTTAAGATAAACACGTTGCCTCTTTCTCCAAATTCGCCTATAAACTGTTGATCTAGAGTTCCTATTCTCTTCTTTCTTATAACATCAAAAACTTCAAATTTTACTATGTTTGGTATAGTAGAAATATTTTCAAAAAAATACTTGTATGATTTTATTCTTCGCGAATAAGTCTGATTCTTGGAATCATACTTTATGATCTTAAAACTATCCAATAAGACTGCACATTGTTCCAAATCAGAAAAAGGAAGTTCCCTAAATGGATGGGCTCTTGTAATGATTTGATAAACCTCCTCCAATTTTTTCGGCTCCGATGTTGATATAACAAATCCAACTAAATGATGAGCCACTACATCCAATGAGTTAGTATGAGGATTTTGTATTTCTATTGATCTCTTCTTCATTCTATTTATTAAAGATAGGCATTCTAATTCATCATCCCCGCTATTTGCTATTATCAATCCTTTGGCAGATTTATAATTAGCATGTCTACTCCTACCAATCCTTTGTACTAGCTTTGAAACTTGTTTGGATGATCCATAGTGAATTACTAGTTCTACAGATCCAATATCCAGGCCTAATTCCAGAGAAGATGTGCAAACAACGATACCAATTAGGCCTTCTCTAAGTTTAGTTTCAGTTTCCTCTCGTGTTTCTCTTGAAAGGGATCCGTGGTGTACTTCTATCGGAATATTATTTTGATTTCTTATTGTAGTGCCTATGTACTCGGCCTCATCTCTAGTATTTGTGAATAGTAACACTGATCCACCTATCTTGTTTTCAATCAGATATATCGATACGAACTTGGCTACATTACTTATGGAGCCTTTTAGATATTTTACCTCAATATCATAGTTTCTTATTGTACTGTCAACAAGAATGGAACACTTTCTGTTTGTTCCGCCAATAAAACTTGCTGCATCTTTTAGATTTCCAATAGTTGCAGACAATCCTATTCTTACCACGTTGTGAGAACTTATGTCTTGTAGGCGCTCTAGACTTACGGTTAAGTGAGTTCCTCTCTCATTGCCAATTAATTCGTGAACTTCATCTATTATCACCCACCTAAGATGTTTCAAATATGCTTTGAATTTCTCCTGGGTAAGAATTATGCCAAGAGATTCAGGAGTAGTTATAAGAATGTGAGGAGGTTTTTTTACTAATTTCTGTCTTGCGGATCTTGTTGTATCTCCATGTCTTATTTGAGCATCAAAATTTCTCTTAACTGCATACTCAATTATTCTCCGATGAACGTCATTATTTAGTGCTCGTAAGGGTGTGATGTATAATACAATGATCGCATTCTCCTCAACAAAATCCGCATTATTCACTCGTTCGCTTTCAAGAATGGAAAATATTGGAATCATTGAGGCCTCTGTCTTCCCAGACCCTGTGGGCGCAACGAGAAGACAATTTTGCATACGGGAGATAACTGGAATAGAAATTTCTTGAATTTTTGTCAAATTTTGAAATCCTTCACTTTTGAAGGATTTTAGGATCTGTTCCTCACTGACACTCATTCAACTTCTCGATTTTTCTGTTTCTGGATCTTGACTTGATTTGACGTTCATTTTCTCATATAATATAGTTGCAAAGAGCCCGACAATAAATAGGCCAACCGCAATTTGAACCAAAGTATCAAAATTCATTGATGACTTGTAACCATACATTTCTCATTTATAAACCGATTGAAATGAAGTTCCTTTCCCAATAGGTAGAATACGTTTGACAGCTCAATCAAGTTTTTGAGCGAGGCAATAAAGGGCGGAGAAATATCTTGGGATGAAAAAAAATTAGCACTAAAGAGATTATCCTCACATTTAAAAATTATCTTTCCTGGATACATTGATTGAAGTTGGAAAATGTTAACAGGGCAATAAATGTCGGTGTGCTCTAACTTAGAACATTCAATATTTAAGTCTGAGATTCACTCTATGCAATAAATAGGTTGTCGCTTTACGAAAAGCTCCAAAAAATAAAGTATGTTGTATTTCTTTGGTTTAGAGCAATAAGAATAAAATTTCTCTTGGCTTCTGTTATAGCGGTGAGTAATGGTATTGCTGTTAGCTACTGGAAAACAGGTGATATCGATCTTGGATACGCTTTACTAACATATTTTGGAATTATGTGTTTGCATATCAGTGTTGATTTGCTAAATGATTATTCTGACTTCAAGAGAGGGATTGATACCAATACAAAACGAACAAGATATAGTGGTGGGACTGGCGTTATCCCTGAAAATCTCATTAATACTAGATTAATTTATTGCGCCGGAATTATATTTTTAATCTTAGGTGGGTTGACAGGATTATATTTTGTTACTATCAAAGGTATTTTGATATTAATACTGTTAACCTTTGCAATTATCTCAATTTATTTTTATTCTACAAATATAGTAAATGCGGGTTTAGGAGAACTCTTTGTGGCAATCAAAGGCTGCATGATAGTATTAGGGTCATATTATATTCAAAGTAATATGATTGATTTGACATCCATCTATGTTGGTATTATTGCCGGACTTTTATCATCTGTTGTGCTTTTGGTAACATCATTTCCAGATTATGAAGCAGACAAAAAAAGTGGAAGACGTACTTTAATCATTATTGCAGGCAAAGAGAACTCAGTCAAAATCTTCATTGCGATCGTAATTGTAACGTATGGAATGATTATTGCAGGTTCTTTTACTAACGTAATCCCAATTTTCTCAACTATTGGACTCTTGTCAGTACCATTCGCCGCCAAGGCAATTTACAAGTTGAGGAGATTTAATGACCCGCCTCAGCTAGTTTCGAGTATGGCAAATTCAATAGTATATTCAAGGATATACGGATTACTACTGGCAATAAGTTTTATCATATAAAAATTAAATATGCTCGCTAGATCAGACTGTCCAATTAACCGCTACAGGAGTGGAGGAATCATCATTTATACGATGAGTGGTAGAATTGACAGAATCGTTTGAATCAATCTTTAAAACTAAACTTGCAAGATTGTTAATGACAAATAGATTCGGAAAATCTATTTATGTATTTGATGAATTGGATTCAACCCAGGATTATGCAAATGCTTTACCAATCACAGAATCAGTGCATGGCACTATAGTAATAGCAAGAAAGCAAAATATGGGTAAAGGGAGAATAGGTAGAACCTGGATTTCACCTGAAGGCGGTTTATGGATGTCGATAGTTATTAGGCCTGACTTTAGTGCGGATAAAATAATATTCACGCAGTTCATTGGAGCACTTGCAGTAACTGACGCCATACAGCAAACTACTAAAATTAGAAGTAGATTAAAGTGGCCAAATGATGTCTTAATAAATGAAAAAAAAGTCTGTGGAATACTTGTAGACGTAAACCTTGAAAGTAAAGATAAGAAAATTGTTATGGGATTAGGATTAAATGCAAATATTGCGAGTTCTTTGATTAATGATTATTTGACCGCTGATATCACTCGAGCCACAACCATCAAGGAAGAATATGGTAACGATATTGATCTAGTAAATTTAACAAAGTCGATCGTTGACAGAATTGAGTATTATTATTATGATTTTCTCAGTACTGGGAATGCTTTAGAAATAATTGCGTTATGGAAAAAAAACTCTGACATGTTTGGAAGAAGAGCTATTGTATATGATGGAATTGAGAAGATCAAGGGAGAAGTTATTGATATAGCACAAGATGGATCCTTGTTAATGAAATTGGGAGATGAATCGATTAGGAAAATAACCTATTTTAGGAATGTCACCTTTCGTTAAGTCATAGATATTTTTCAAGAAAAGACTACTCGGACTAGTTGATTTTTGTCCAACAAATTAGATTTGTAAAACAGTCGATTAATAAATTGGAATGATGATAATGATTCAGTTTTCTCAGCACTCTCAATTAATACAATCCTCTCTTGGGTTTGAGATGAATCTTTCTCATGTTGTATTCGTACTTTCTCTTAGAGCCAATTCATTATTTCTATCTTCATCTATAACATATTTCTTACAATGGCAAGCATCGAATTCTGCAATATGGTAGACACATCTTCCTTTCCTATGCATGTCCATCCAGTGCCAACTTACATCATGTCCGCAGATACAGTTCCTCATTTTATAGAAATCTAAAATGAGTATCTTATTTATCTTTGTCAATTATGTTAGTCTTTTTGATTTATTCTTATCGTCCTAACTAGACTTTGATGAGAGCCTACCTAAGACTAAATTTTATTTGCCGAATTCATCCCAAGCAGAAACTATCCTTTGAATTTTTGTAATTCAATTATTTAACCTAATAAACATAGTATAAACTACGCTAGAATAATCTTTAGCGTTAATTTATCTATTAGAACTTTAATACTATCTATTGTACTTTATTGCTAGGCGCAACTTTTTCTAGAAACAACGTCATAATTCTTCTTATAATAGCAATAATTGGTATTGGGCTATCGATACTTTCATATCAATATTCTTCATTCACCGCAAATGAAATTTCAAACATTTCATCTCAAGATGTAAGGTCGAATGCCAAAATTGAGGTTTACCAACTTTCACGTATTCTCGTAAGAAGTATGGAGTCTATTTCTAACAACCTTCAGGGATTGAGCAATTCCATATCTCTATTAGATATTGAGGAAGACAATGTTCAGAGATTATTTGACTCGGCACAGATATCAACTAAGGATTTGACTAATGGATATTATATGTTTGATATGAATGGAGAGGTTATTTCTGATACAAGCAACAAATCTATCACGGCAAATTATGATGGTATCAAAGCAAATTCATCTGATATCTTTCTATCTCCCAAAACACCCAATACCACATACTATAGTAGCATCATTGATGTTAATAACCAATTTCCACTTCTTTTTATATCATATCCAGTAATAAAAGATAACGTTACTTTTAGCAATATCACTACTCAATCCAACATGTCAAATTTTGAAGGAATAGTATTTACAACAATTGATTTATCAAAATTAGGTGAATTCTTGCAGAAGGAGCTGTCTCCCGAATTTGCAAGCAATGTTGGTTTGATAGATACGAATGGTGTAATTTTATATTCAAAAAATAGAAACGTGGTTGGCAAGAACTACCTAACACCTGAATTTCAAGATCTTATTCCTCCAGAGATTAAAAATGTCTACAATAATATCCTGGCTACCTCTCTGACAGGCGGTTCCGGATTAAGAGATATCTCATTCAATGATAACATGACCACTATTGCATACCAACCAATTACATTGGACGGTGAATTCCTATGGTCATTATATATCAGTACTCCGCACAGTCTGGCCTCTAATGTGGGTTACTTAATAAACCAACAAAAGAATTTCAGTACTATCGTAATTATTGTTGTTGGCTCTATGGCCTTTGGGATTGCATTTTTGATACTATCTTGGAATAAGCGATTGGAGGGTGCCGTAGAATCCAGGACCGTTCAGTTGAAGAAAACAAATGAATCTCTAAGTGAATCAAATAGTTTGCTCGCTTCAGCAAACAAACAACTGGAGATTCACGATAACATGCAGAAGGAGTTCATTAATGTAGCAGCTCATGAATTGCGAACTCCAATAATGCCAATTCTAGGAGAGGCAGAATTAATTGAAAACGACATTAATGACAATGAATTTGCAAGTGTAAGCAAAGAACAGATTTCGTCCATAATCCGTAACGCAAAAAGGCTGGATAGATTAGCTGCAGACATACTAGATGTCACAAATATTGAAGGAAAATCACTAAAACTGAATAAGAGCACCTTTGATATTGACGAAATTTTATCAGAATTAGTTACCGAATATTCAAGGCAGATTGAAAATGATCATGCAAAAAATAAGAAATTAAGTATATTTTATGAACCTATTCATGTAAGGATATTTGCAGACAGATATAGAATTACACAGGTTATTTCGAACATAATTAATAATGCAATAAAATTCACGGATCAAGGAACCATAACTATTGAAGGAATCGTAAACAGTAATGAGTTGACAGTAAAGACTACCGATACTGGTAAGGGTGTAGACAATGAGATAATCAATCGCCTGTTTGATAAATTTGTATCCCGCTCCGAGCAGGGAACTGGATTGGGCTTATTCATTTCCAAGAATATAATAGAATCCCACGGAGGAAAGATAATTGGCTTTAATAATGAAAATGATGTAGGGGCCACATTTGTTTTTACATTACCTTTGGGCTCAATTGGCAATCGCTAATTGATACTTACTCTGGCTTAACTTACTATTTCAATCTGCATACAATCGAAACATCATTAACGTTAGTGCCTGTAATTTTTGTGTATAGAGCACTGTTTACTTTGTTAAAGAATGTGTTACTGTCATGGTTTTTGAGATATTCTGACATATTTAGTCCCTTTCGAGTTATTCTCGAAAGTATCACTGGATTTACTACAGCTCCGGCAGCCTGAGAATTTCCGTCAATACCATCCGTTCCAAAACTTGAAATTGTAAAATCAATGTCTTGATCTAAATGTTCAAAACGTGATGCGGCTGAAAGCACAGCTTCTTGATTTCTACCTCCAATACCACTAATCTTATTTTTCAAATCAACTGTTGTTTCCCCACCAAAAACGAACGCGTAGGGAGTCGAGATCGAGGGGAAATCATCAACAAGTCTGAAGAGAAAGTGTCCAAGATCTTTGGATTTTCCCGTAAAACTTGAACCCAAATACATCGTTTTTATACCTCTTTTTTCGAAAAACAGTTTTATATTTTTGCAAGCGATATTGTTATTGCCGATAATAACGTTGTGAATGTTAGTAAATATGGGATTTCCAGGTTTTGGTGTATCCCTGATATTCCCTGAAATACCGTCGATTATTAAATCTTTAAGTTTTTTAGAAATCAATTTTTGATTTTTCCAAAGTTTGTATTTTAGCAATACATTTTTGGTGTCCTGAAATGTGGTCATATCCGGTACTGTAGGACCTGATGCAATTACATCAATTTTATCTTCAACCACATCTGATAGAATAAGTGTTAATACTCTGAATCTCTTGTTGATTATTTCTGCAAGTCTTCCACCTTTAACTTTAGAAAGATGTTTTCTAACAGTATTCATTTCATGAATAGTTGCTCCTGCCGATAGGAGCTTCTTAGTTATATCCTGCTTTTCTCCCAAACTTATTATGTCTATGGGCAAGGGCATAAGAGCTGAGGCTCCACCTGATAAGAACATTACAACCATATCATTTTTTTTCCCTTTTTCCAGAATTTCTAATATTCTTCTTGTACCTAGAACACCATTGGAATCTGGAATTGGATGAGATGCATTTGTTGTTGAGCAGAACTTGTTTTTCATTTTTATTCCATAAGGAACTGTAAAGCAACCTCCTTTCACTTTTCTGTTCCTTAATATTTTTATGAATGAGTTTGCCATTGAGGCTGTTGCTTTCCCGGCTCCAACCAAGTAAATCCGCCTAAACGATCCAAGATCAAAATCAATCTGCTTTCCACTATAATCAGTTATGGATAGATAATTGCGGTCCATCTCTATTGAGTTTTCTATAATTGATTTCGGATTAACCGATCTTAAACCAACCTCTATAGCGTCTAGAGTTAGAGATAACGAATCAGAATAATTACTTTTCAATATCTTTGATTTATTTTGTAATTTCAGATTCGCCATGAATTCTCAATTTACATCGTGTTTTAAAAGAGTATAACCCTGAGCGGCGCATCACATATAAATAAATATTTGGAGTAAATTCATAATTCGACAAATGGTAAAATTTTCACAATAATGGGAGATTTTTTTATAAATTTTTTAAGTAATAATAGAGTTTAGTCATATTATTATTATGACATTTAAAATGTGCACGACAGAAAAGGTCTGTAAACATTAATGAGTATTATGAGAGTAAATATAGGTAAATGGTTGCGGATCTTCGTTTGCGTGGATCGATAGGAAGGAGGGGATTAATGTTTGTATCCTACTATGGCAAATCAAGAGCTTTTATTTCAAATTATAGGTCTTGGAGAGAATATGATTCAGTCGGTAAGACGGCGGAGGTCGCCTCCTCAATAATAAGTCACGAATCAATTCATCTTGCATTGAATAAATTTTCTGTAAATGCTTCTGACAAATTAGATAATCTATTCGGAAGATCTAATTCATGGGAAATTTATCCGCATGGATTAGGTGATTTGAATAAAGTCAGAAAGGGAAAACGCAAAAATAGGAATATCCGACCCATTTATGATAACTTGTGACACTCAAATAACAGATGAGGTAAATAATAATGATTAAATTGGCTTCTGTAAATTTTGGAATGTATGTCGATTTACTTCACTCCCCAAGATGCTAATAGAAGCTTACCTGAAGTAAAAAAACTATTTTCTAGCATTACCATTCAAAAAAATAAGGTAATCAAGCTTCAAGAAGAATTGCAACGAATGGTTAACGCTGGAACGAAATTTAACCCTTTCTTAACTAAAAAACAGGAGCTAAACAAAGCCGTATTTAGATTGTATGAAACAATAGCAGAATTGGAAAGCAAAGGAGTTATGATCAAGAGTGTTGACGAGGGTCTCTTAGACTTTCCTTCATTGAGGTTTGATGAAGAGGTATGGCTTTGCTGGAAAGAAGGTGAGAATGAAATAAAATTTTGGCATAGAAAAGATGAAGGATTTATGGGAAGAAAACCATTGGCAACTACTAACATAATCGATCGTTAGTAAAATGAATTAATTTTAATCCGTGATTATTATGTTACCAATCCGATAAACCAATAAAATGATATTTTTACATTCGTTTTAGACCTCTGGAAGATAAGCAATTGAAATATTCACTTGAATTGTAATACCGTCTCATAAGATTTAAATCATGTTTTAGAACACCTTTTTGTGGTAACCATCATAAATGCTTAAAGACTTTATTTCAAATTCCCACGACTTTACGCTTAATAAGAAAAAAATTAGTACTGATAGGGATCCATTTGAGATTTTTAAGCAAATTTATGCGAGTTATGATAGTGCATTCATTCTAGAATCTTTAACCGGGCCAAAGGAACTTTCAGAATTTTCTGTAATAGGTTTTGAACCCGAATATACTGTCAAGTGTGATATAGGAAGATTTCAAGTTTATCGGAATGAAAAAATCATATCCGAAAAAAAAGTAAAGGATCCACTTTTGGAATTAAGAAGAATCATGCCAACAATTAATGAAAAAAAACTCCGATATGTAGGAGGTGCTGTGGGGTACGTCAGCTATGATGCAATCAAATTTTGGGAAAAGTTACCAACAAAAAGAGCTAACAATATGTTCCCCTTGATGGAATTTGGAATCTATACTGATGGCTTGATTCATGACAAAAGAGATAAGGCAACCTATTATTTTCATATTGGTAAAAAATCCAGACTTGCTGAAATAGAAAAAATCTTAAAATTCAAAAAGCAATTTTTGTCAAAATCTTTCTCTTTTTCAAAACCAGTTTCAGAAACAACTAAAAGCAAATTTATTTCTAAGGTGAAGAGAGCAAAGGAATACGTATATGAAGGCGAGGTCTTTCAGGTAGTAATATCAAGAAAGTTCAATTTTAGGATCCATGGAGATCCTATGAATATATACGAGAATCTGAGGAAGTTAAATCCATCGCCCTACATGTATTTCTTCAAACGTAAAAAGAGATTTATTATTGGCTCGAGTCCTGAGATGTTACTTCGAGTAATAAACAACAAAATTGAAACATTTCCTATAGCAGGAACAAGACCAGTTACACATAAAGAGAGTGAAAATAGAAAGTTAAAGAATGAACTTTTAAGCGACAAAAAAGAGCTGGCTGAACACACTATGCTGGTGGACTTGGCAAGAAATGACTTGGGGAGGGTATGCAAATTTGGATCCGTACAACCTAAAGAATTGATGATAGTGAAAAGATTCAGTCATGTACAGCATTTGGTATCGCATATAGCAGGTGATCTTTACAATGAATACGATTGTTTTGATGCATTTAGATCTTTATTTCCGGCTGGTACGGTTTCTGGCGCACCCAAAGTGAGAGCAATGGAAGTAATATCAGAACTAGAAAAATCTGCGAGGGGGCCATATGCAGGCGCCCTGGGATATTTTTCTTTCAATAGGTGCTGTGATTTTGCGATAATAATAAGGTCCTTGTTTATAAATGGAAATAACGCCTATATACAATCTGGGGCGGGGATAGTAATGGATTCTATTCCCCTAAATGAATACCTAGAGACAGGGCACAAAGCTGGAGCATTGTTTTCTGCTATGAAAGCAGCAAAGAACCAGTCACAATAATTACTATCAATCGGATCGATTTCTGATATCTAGATATACTATTTTTAGTTAAACCTAGGGTCACACTTCTCTAAGTTTAGTGTTATCGAAAGGTTTTGAACTTACCCAGCAGTATCTGAAATAGTCTAAACACCATTCATGAAACAGTTTATTGTTCTCCTTCTGAATACTATTAGAAAACGCTCCATTCATATCAGTTTCTCCCTTAATGGTAGGAAACATCACTAATGCTTTTTTTTCGTTCATAACCACAGAAACTCTTACATTTTCTATCATTTTTCTCTCAACTAATCCATTCTTCAATAGTTCTTGGTAATTGATCTCATTTAGAAAATCTTTACCTTTTCTTGGAATTACTGCATTTTTTGGTAAAATGTAATTAAACTTGATTTTACGTTCCTTTACTATTTTTGCGGCTACTTCCATAAGATCCAGCGGAACTTGGGGGATCATTCCATAAATGTACTCTTCAGAAGATCTGTACATTTCTTTAATTTCCTCAATTACTGCGACCAAGCCTTGAATAAACCTGCTATTGTCCAATGATCCAATCCTTTGAACAAACTTCATAGGAAGATCAGCAAAATAATGATCTGAAAAATAATTCTTATTTTTTGAAAGAAAATTGATAGAGGGAATCTGTGTCATTATAGTATTTCCAAATGTTGTTAAAGAGTACGACCCACTGGAATCTTTACTTACTATCCCTGCTTCCACGAGTCTGTTAAAATTTCTATGAGCCTCTTGCATAGTTATCCCGAGATGTTTTGCAATTAAGGTCAAATTCATACTAGAGCTCGTTAATGCATTTATTATCTGAAGTCGTTGAGAATTAGATAATTCAATGAATGTTTTTTCAGAGTCTTCAAAAACAGATCCAGGATTTTCCATGTCTATTACAATTATACTCATGTTTATAAGTTAATTTTCAACTTGGCTGCGTTCCATGAAAGAATCGATGATGCTTTTATTTATAATACGCATTGTAGAATCTAGGAGATCAGTATGTGGAATTATTCTAGAGCTGGTGTCGATATAAGGAAAATTCGTAAAATACAATCCGATATTGGTAAACTTGTGTCAAAGACTCATTTTGCTTTTGAAAATAGAAAATGGACTGTATGGACCGGTTTTGGACATTATGCCGGATTGATTGAATTTCACTCTAAGGTTTTCGCCTTACACACTGATGGGGTTGGAACCAAAATCATTGTTGGACAATTGATGAAGAAATTTGATACCTTGGGTATAGATTGTGTTGCCATGAACGTTAATGATGTGATTTGCGTTGGAGCCGTACCAGTTGGTTTTTTGGATTATATTGCATTAAAAAAACCTGATAGTTACCTTGTAAGAGAGCTAGTGAAAGGATTAACAAAAGGAGCAAAGGAATCCCAAGTTGCAATAGTTGGAGGAGAGACTGCAATTCTGCCAGATCTTCTTAGCCAAAAAGAAGAAAATTCATTTGATCTGGTAGGATCTGTTTTTGGAATAGCTGATAAGAAATCATTAGTTATGGGTAACAAAATAACTGAGGGCGACATAATAATTGGATTAGAGAGCAATGGCTTGCATTCAAATGGCTATTCCCTTGCACGCAAGGTCTTACTTCCAAGGTATAAGTTGAAAAAGTCTCATCCGTTTCTTGAACGCTCTTTAGGTGAGGAGCTATTGAAACCGACAAGAATATACGTGAAGCCCATACTTGAAATTCTCCAGAGGGAAAGAGATTCGATTCATGGACTTGCTCATATAACAGGAGGATCATTTAGCAAGCTATCAAGACTAAATAATAAAGTCAATTTTAATCTAGACAATCTTCCAAAACAGGACGATATTTTTAGTCTCATTCAGCAGGCTGGTAAAATTTCTAATGAGGAAATGTATTCTACTTTTAACATGCGAATTGGATTTTGTATTATTGTTTCAAAGTCGCGAGTGGATATTTTGAAGCAACTATTAGAAACGAACAAAGTAAAGCATCATCAAATAGGATACATCACCAAGGGAAAGGGTGCTGTATCTATGACGTTAGAGGGAAGAAAATACAGGCTTACTGGCTGACCATAATTGAAAAGTCTTATGATGTAACGTGCTGGAGATAGATTGGTTCTTACACCGAAATTCCTATGATGCAATTCCAGACCCTATCAGGCGCCATCGGTCGGCTATTCTTCTACTTATGGCCACTCTGTTATTACTGACCATACAAACTGGTTTCTTCAATTTAATTTCCACAGTATGATCCTTTACATGAGTAACGGCACCGAGGGTTGCTGCAGTTCCAATGTTCAAACGCAATGATTCTTTTATTTTAATTGGATCAACTTTGACGAGCTCTTGTGTTCCTACCGCAGTTTCAAATAAATTTAGTTCTATACTAACATCATAAATGTCCGGCGGAAGTGAGTTTGGAAGTCCTACCAAGGAGCCTATTAATGAATCACTCTTAACTATATATGGATCCAAAGTTGTTCCAAGTGCTACCAAGCCCCCAGGCTTTACAACCTCTACAATTCCTGCTCCAGTACCTAGTGATGAGATCCTTGACGTTATTGGTTCGTATTTTCCTTTCTTTTCATCATATAGTCCAGGTCGTATTTCGATTTCATCACCAGTCTCAAAATCTCCCTGGATTAATGAACCGCCAATTACTCCCCCTTTCACCTCGCCTATTGGTAGACCCGGTTTGTTAATATCAAATGATCTTAGCACATGCATTAATGGCTCAGAATTTTTTGATCTTTCAGGTGTTTTGATATTAGTCTGGATAGCTTCAATTAAAGCGTCAATATTTAATTTGTGTTGTGCAGAAACTGGAATTATAGGGGCCTTATCGGCTACACTTCCTTCAACAAAACTCTTTATTTGTTTATAATTCTCTATCGTTTCTTCATAAGAGACCAAATCAACTTTATTTTGAACTAACACAATCTGTTTAATGCCAAGTGTTTGTAGAGCCAACAAATGCTCTCTAGTTTGTGGTTGAGGTACCTTTTCATTTGCTGCTGTCACTAAAATTGCCCCATCCATCAAAGCCGCTCCTGAGAGCATATTTGCCATTAAACTTTCATGACCTGGAGAATCTACAAAGCTAACTACTCGTTCAAATTCAGATTTCTGTCCACAATTCTTACACTCAGGTTGAGTCGAATAGCATATCGGTGGAGGACAGTTCTTACACTTATAAAAAGCAGCATCGGCATATCCAACCTTTATGGTAATTCCCCTTCTTAATTCTTCACTATGTCCGCTGGTCCATACACCAGTTATTGATTCGACTAGAGTAGTTTTTCCGTGGTCCACATGACCCGCTGTTCCTATGTTGACACATGGTTGATAACCATATTGTTTAACGTACCATTCAGGCAAAGTTTCTTTCCAATGCAATATGTATAGTGAAATTTTACAGAGATATTAATTTAATTATGATGGTAGTATTTGTAATGATATTGATTTTTATCTAACAGATGGCTACTCTTCGGTCTTTTTAGAGTCCGTCGTCTCGGCAGTAAGCGGTAAGTTTCCTTCCAAGAGTAAACAATTTATCTGGTATATCTCTTCTGTAATCATATTTCCTCTAACAAGTTTTCTTTTTCTGATCCCTTCACGATCGTCTCTCATTCCAGCCCCTTTTGACAATAAAACATATTTTTTTACACCACCATGAACATCACTGCGAATAGGTGTTCCAGATTTATCACTACCCCCTCTTAGTTGGAGCTTACCAGAAGGTATACCGACCACTGAAGAATCTACAATTTCCCCTACTCTCATACCAACTAAGGGCTGAGCCTCTTTATCTTTTAGCTCTTTGCTAACACTTTTTCCCTTCTTATCGGAAATTATTATCTTAAACTGAGTCAATATAAAATCAACCTGTATTACAGCGTTAATTAATCTTTACGACCCGAGTCATCTTAAATACTTTAATAAATGTTTATTTTAAAAAATATATCAAGTGCAAAGCGAGAAAAAAAAGGAAGATGAAAAAGAAAGAAGGTGTTTTAGATGCGGATTCACAATGCTTAGTATTCAGAGCTGTCATCTTCGGTGTGAAAATTGTGGGTCGGAGTTGACCTGTTCTGATAAAGGTTTGTTTTGGTAAAATCAAAAAATCAAACAAATCGAAAAATCTATCATTTATCAATTATGCACTAATTCGAGAGAAAGTGAATTCAACCTAATAGGCTTAACTTCAAACGTTACCCTTGAACTGAAAATTATCGGCCATATTCTCTGCTTTTGACTTCATTATCTCCAAATAATTTTCATAGTTATCAGAATAACCACAATTTTTACACTCTATAGCAATCATATCATCACTTACTTGTGCTTTGTTGTTGCACTTTGGGCACTTCGCATCTAGCAAACCAACACTAGATAATCTCTTCTTGTTATTATATTTTAGGCGGTTAGATCTGTATATTCGATTGTCCCAATAGAGGAGTTGCCTTAACAATTATGATCTCTGAATTAGGATTATTTTTATTTATTCTTTCAAAATCAGTCTTGGAGCAGGAAACTACTATGAGCTTTTTTTCACTTGAATAAAAATCATATATGGAATCGTGTCTTTCTACATCTCCTACATAATCTTTTAATCTTGATTCCAATCTAGATATTATTTCCAATCTATCTCCCCTCATTTCATTAGGATCAAAGGTCCATGAAATTATCGCTTTTGTTTTACTAGCTTTCAATTCATATTTCTTAAGGATAATTTTGATTTGTTCAGTCAAGTATTTTATGTAATTTTCAACCGTGGCAATATTGCCTTTTAGTAATAGTGTTAGAGGAGAAATCCCAGTGAGAGACGACAAAATAGTGTTTAAATCAAATAAGCCGCTCACAAGATCGTCAAGATATAGGTCATCGAAGGATTGACTTTCCATTATCTGCGATTGAAATGAATAATCCGCAAATTTACATATTTCAAAAATAGGTGACATTAAACCATAGTGTCTTAAGATTCTAATACAATAGAAATATTCTGCAGATTCGATATCTACTACTTTTAATATCTTGTCAGGATGAAGTTCGCTTAACATGTTTTCAAGATTAGGATTCACTTCGGACCTTGTCCCAATAATTCCATCAAATACTGTTGAGGATATGGAACTGGTTGGCATATAATTGTAGAAAATATTTTTTCCAACACCTAGACCGGTTCTGTGTTCAATCAATGTTATGTTTTCGTTATTTACGCCAAAACCTGTGGGAACTGTGTTAATTATGGAACTATCCTTGTTCACATGCTTTATCACGTCCTGAAATTTAGATCCAATGTGATTCTTTGCATCAGGCCATGATTTTCTTATTCTGGGAGTAAAAAAGATAAAGGAGGCATTATTGATGGCAACGTCGAAAGGTTCAAAATCTAAAAGTGTTTCATCCTGAATAAATGAAGTTACACTCGAATATGTCTTTGCTATGTCTGGTTTAAGTGTAATTGCCATTCCTGATGAGTCATCAATAATTGAAACTGGTATACCTTTATTGGAAATATGTGATGCAATTTTGTATCCCTCTGTACTTAGACCATATACAGCTACCTTCAATGAACTAGCACTCACTGTTATATCCGACCCCAAATAGCATATTTCTGTACCTGACCCAAAATTAAGATTGGTTGAAGAAAAGTTTTTTCTATGAGGATACTTATACATGGTGCTTGAGAATCTGGTATGACGTTTTAACTCCAAAACAGGTAATGTTTTTCAAACATTCAGTGGGATTGCTAAAAGCAAAAGAACATGAAATCCTGTGTACGGGAAGAACCTATCGGGAATGCGTAGAGTTATCTAAATTAAAGAAATTTGAGCTAAAAATAGTTGGAAAGTACGGCGGTTCTTCAAAATATGACAAACTAAGAGCTAGTTCTAGTAGAATTTTTGATTTGGCAAAGGAGATAAAGGCGTTTCAACCCGATCTCTGTATTAGCTTTTCATCCCCTGAGGCAGCAAGAGTATCATTTGGCTTGGGAATTCCACACATTACGTTTAGTGATTCCCCTCATGCTCATTCTGTTCAGAAGTTGACAATTCCATTTGTTAGTTATCTTTTATGCCCTTGGATAATTCCGTACTCGGCATGGAAAAATTTAGGAATTTCAAAAAATCAAATAATTCGCTATCACGCACTTGATCCGGTTGCTTGGATTAGAAGTGAAACTAGGAATATCGACGACAGTAAATTAAGGAGAAAATATCGCGTATCTAAGAACAATACTATTCTAATTAGACCAGAGGAAAGTAAGGCATCATACTTGATTGACAAGAATAGCAATGTGAATAATATTTTGGATTCCATAGTTGAAAACTTCAATCATACATCTGACATACTAGTATTGTGCAGATATCGGGAACAAATAAGGCTCTTCAAAGAAAAATATGGCAACAAGATCAAAGTCTTGGAAAATGTAGTCGACGGCTTGGAGGTAATATCTGTTGCAGATGTATTTGTTGGTGGGGGCGGTACTATGACTGCCGAATCTGCACTACTTGGAAAACCGACTATCTCCATTTCTCCAATCAAATTCTATGTTGATGATTATTTGGTTGAAACGGGTCTGATTCACAAGACTGCAAATTCAACACAAATTGTCAAATTATTACATCGGATGCAAATTGACTATAAATTTAAAATAAAACAAAAAAATCGAGCCCAACGAATATTGAACAAAATGGAAGATCCAGCAGACAAGTTGATGAAGATTGTTGACAGATTCGTAGCTTTATAAATCAGATATTCCATAAAAAAATGTCCGGCAGCCCGGTAGAGAATTTTAAATTCGCTGAATGTAGTGGCCAAGCATAGAGGCCTTTGGAGCCTTTGACCCCAGTTCGAATCTGGGCCGGGCTAATTTGATTCTAGCCTTCTAATACCAACAAATTGTAACAGATGATTCAATACTACGAGCTAAATTACTAGTACAATCAAAATTATTCCTCATTATGACAACAAGAATATTGATGGCATAACGCGACTAAAACAGAACATATTAAATGCTCTATCCTGCATCAAATAACTCAAAATGAATGATTAAAGATCTCACGATCGATAGGCAAACTTTACCCTTTACAGGACAAATTGCTATTCAGATATTATATTCTTTTGTAGTATCAATAAGTTCATTAATGTTAGAAAAAAGTTGCAAGAATCTTAACCCCTTTTCCGTAATTTTGTAAAGATGTTCTTCCTCTTCAAGTTTTATCAATTCATTTTCAAGCATTATGGACAGATACTTCTTTAGCTGATAATGAGAGAGAAAGGACTTGTACATGATAGTTGTGATACCCACACCCTTTGGATTATTTGCAGATTGTAAAATTGAGGCAAAAATATCAGTCCTACTTCTGTATTTCATATTTAATGCTTTTATAAATACACAATCAATTTTAATATGTCTTTGGATGTTAGTAGCGCTTTAGCTAGCTAACTGCACGGACTCTAGCAAAAAGTAATAAGCAAACAAAATTATTAATCTTCAGAATTGGAAGACACTCAAATCAAATACAAAATAACGCAACTTTCAGATAATGGCTTTAACATTTCTCTGTCTCTAATTGAAGATATCGAACTGGAAACGGTGTCACAGCAGCAGTTAATGCTAGAGGCCATTGATAGGTCTATTTCTGATGATGAGGTAAAGAAGCAAATAAAGCCCATACTCGAAGCAATCTTGCGTTCTCAACCACAAACTGTTATCAAGACTTATCCAAAGACAGTAATTCAGATTAATATGCCAAGAAAAAAGTATGAAAATATAGGAAGCCCTGCCGTTGGAAAGAAGATTTTGATTGATATAAAACCGGATACCAAATAAAATGAATCTTACCGTTTTAGAAACCTATTTCATTTGGAATTTACCCTTGGGAGATCCACAAAATTAATTGTCTTTTGAATAAAAATGTATTACAAAACAATTCAAAAGCTAAACTGAATACATTATTCCCCCAGATACTATAGGAACTGAATCCACATTTGCAATTTCCTTTATCCTAGCTATCAAAGCATTGAACCACAAGCTATCAATCCCTTGACTCCAGATCGTTATCTTCTTGTAATCTCTTTTAAGGCCATCGTTAAAAAAGCCGTTACAATCTTCTACAGTGATATTGTTATACTTTTGACTTATCTCATCAATCAATCCTTCCGCCTGACTTACAAGGTATACTATTGTTAACGTAGGAAAAGGAATAGTATTCGAAGCTGTTGAAGAAATATCTTCCGCCATACTGGTTCAATTAATTATTAACATCAATATCTTGTTTTCGTAGTTCCGCTGGACGATGTTGGTATTATTTGTACCCTTTCTATACGGAGCCCTCATATCGGCATAAACACAGATATATTTCTGGGCCTCTAGGTCTTATTCCATGAATGAAGTGGATTTCTTAAATAGTCTGCTGGCAATTAACCCATCTTTGCGGTTTTGAAGATTAGTCGAAAAGTCTGGGCACCTGAGCGCACATGTAATTCGAGAGGGAATTAGTGAACATCTTAAGGGTAGAAACCCGGAAATTAGTTATTCTCAATCGGTGTATATAATTGAATTAAGAAAAATATTTGAAAATGAGTTGGGGGACCTTAATTCAGTAATTTACATTTATGATAAGGTGATTATCTTTAGCATTCCAATAAGAAATCATGTAGTTGTAATTTCATCAGACAAGAATATCGATATTGATTCTGACTTTAAACGAGTACAATCCTTCATTAAAAATAGCGAAACCGAGTTAGACCTTGAGTTTAGATGTCAAAATATTGGTCGGGACGAAAAGGAAGTGTCAAGAATTTGTACGATTCTGGAATATCTGAAGAGATGATTGCAGAACAAGTTTACCTAAATTTAGCAATTGTCAAAAACTTGATAAAAATTATCACAACCAGTACAAATTAGTTTTTTACCACTTAGTTTCGTCTAACAAGCCCTTAATTTGCTAATAAAATTAAGACAGGATTCAATATCTACAGGTCGATGGCATTCTAGCCATAAGCATTCATTTCGTTTTCGGTATCTTGGGTCTTTATCTTGGTTATTTCTTTTTCAATCTTTTCTGCTTCCTGAAGTAGTAATGGGACATCGCAGGATACACCGGGGACAAGTCGACTTATTGTTGTGGATAATTCCGCTGCCGCCCTAAAATCAGGAATTCCTTCAACAATTTTTACCAACAAAATTACTACATCGATACCTAATTCAGAACTCTGATTCAAAAGAACTGCTGGAATCCCTCCTACTGTACCATTTTTAAGTAATGAAATTTTCGAATCCTTTAACCTGTTTCTTGCTCCTGCCGTATTTCCAATACCTGCGATTGAGTATTCTTTTGAACTAATAGTCTCTGTCTGCTGCGGCGGGTTAATTATATTGCTCGAGCTAATTATGAGATCACATTCGTTATCCTTTGCCCAATTTAGCATGGTGTTTCCAATAAGGAAGTATAATGAAGGGTCTATGCTTATTTCAGAGATAAAAATCGATGTCTTTAATTCTTCATTTGCGTATATTCTTACAGGAAAATATGGAATGGAATTCCTAACAACGGATAGCTGAGAAAAATAAGATGATTCTATGGTTGCTATTAGCTGAGTATTAATTGAGTGTAAGATACATTCAGAGGCAATAGTATTTGTAATGCCAGTCGTAGCAAAGCCATCTATTACTGTTCCACCTTTGAGATTCATTTTCTTTAGGGTCTTAATCACAAAGGTCTGGGATTTAGACATTTAATTAGAATTAACGGTACTACCTTATGAATATTAACGTACAAAATGCAAAACCACTCACAATCTCAAGTGATTTGCTGTACCAGACTATCTTAGTGTCTTAACATGTTCAGAATATTTCTGAATTTTTCATAATTCATTTGAATTTTATAGTCTTTAATATTTTTGATGATTTGTGTCCTATCTTTATTAATTGAATCTTGAACTCTCGAATATATTGGGCCATGTAGAAAAATCGATTGAGATACGCTTGTTATATTACTGACTCTCCTCATTGCACTTGAAGTTTCAAAATCCAGAATTGTAGGTCTGTCATCCTTTGATATTATTATATGGCGATCAAGTCTATTCAGCTGACCATGATCTAGTTTCAGGCAATCAAGGTGATAACATTGTTCAAGGATAAGAGCAGTACATTTTAACACTCTTTCATTTGTAGTCTGTACCGAACTATACCATTCTACTATGTTAGAACCTTTGACAAATTCCATCAATATAAAATTTTCAGAAAAATTCACCAGAAAAGGACCAATCCCAATTGAGTTTGCGAGTGATTGGTAAACGACTTCATCGAACATATTCCCTCTATTAGCATCAGTTCTTCTGATCTTTAGCGCAAAATATTGTCCCTTGAATCTTGCCAATGTTACCAATCCAACAGAGCCTTTCCCAAGTATACAAATCTTCTTCAATTGTACTTTACCAAAGGAGAAAACGTCGTTTATATCCAATGATAACAATTCTTTTATCCTGCTTTCAAAAGTATCTTGATCAAATAAGGGGTAAGTCAATAAAAATTTAAGGCTTTCCTTATTTTTACTGTCTAATAAATTCTCCATCATGAACCATGTGACTAATGGCAGTGGAAACAAAATTGCTCAATTTCCTCTCATTTCCCAAATATACTGAATATTTCTTTTTAAGATCGGACGTAATGCCGCCGTAGTTTCCTGAATCAATATCGTATTGAATTATTCTACTTGCATGTTCTTTTATTGACATGTTTTTCGTTCCTTCAATACTTACAATTCTATCACTATCAGTCCATAGGATAATGGATTTCTTTCCCCTTTTATTGATAAAAGAATCTGTTTCTGTTCTTAGATATATTTGAGGTCCTCTATTTACACTAATTTTTGGCAGGTTTGTAAATGCTATCATGAAAATAAATACTGCACGTTCTTCTTCATCTGTAAAGCAAGATTTCTTGATTATTTCAAATCTAGCATTTGATAGCTGCTTTGAAATGCTAGTTAATTTTCTATTAAGCTGCCCCCACAATATGTCCGGACTTCTTTTCTGGATCTTAAATTCTACTATTAACAAATTAGATTTGATCTGATTCACGATTTTTGCATTGAATCTACGTGGTTTTGCGAAAAATTCCATAGAAGGATTTTTCAAAAATAATCTTGACGCTAAAACAAATTTTGCAAGACACTCTGTTGAAATTGCAGCCCCAAGGTTTCTATTCGTATCAATAGGATCGATTATTATTATAGGGCTTGTAAATTTTTTAACTGCCTTCTCGTTTGGCGAATCGAGTGAGACGATGTGGTTTGGTTCCAGTCCAGAGAATGTTTGCAGAACATTTCTAAATGAACCATATTTCAAAATGAGTACCTCTGCCACATAACCACTAAAACCTGAAACAGCTATCTGAGAACCATAAATTCCAACTGATTTTAAGTATTTTTTTAGTATCCTTACTTGAATTTTCAAAAATTCATTCAAATTGGTTTGCATGAAATCAGTATGAAATGGCGATCTGTCTGCGGCACTTTTCCATTTATTTTTTTCAACCCTGTAACAGGGCACTATGTTTATTCTGATCCCATCAACTTTTCCTTCAACGTATGGATGTTCAGAGTATCTTAAATAGGGTTTGTATTTTTTTAAAGCATGGAAGCCAACTGATTTTCCCAAGTCTTCAAATTCTTTGCGTTCTACCTTGGGTTCTATCATCACAAAAAAGTCAATGTCTGTATCATTTTCAAGCCACGTACCCTTGGCAAATGAACCACCAACTAGTACTTTCGAGACTCGCTTGTCTTTAAAGTTCAAAATTTCCTTTTGAATTTCGTTTGTGATTTTTTCTAATTTACCGTGTTTGGATTTTGATGGAACGGACGCCGCTGCGATCTTTTGTATAACGGAGTCTATCATACTCATTTACCTTTCACAGAAATTATGTTCTCGTATATGGGACCTTGTGGTGTGATCATGCTCTTCTTTACGGAAATTGTATCTATTTTGTCACTAATACTAAAATTTGATTTGACTCCAGGCAATTTCAAACTAAGTAAAACCTTCTTTGTTCTAAATAGTGTAATATGTGGTATTATCTCTTTTTCTACCTTTAGTTCCAACTCCTCTAATTTGGACATTACCAAAACAGACAATTGATAGAACGCATCTTTTGTTTTTTCATCCAATCCTATCCATACTACTTTGGCTTGATTATTATTTGGAAAGGCTCCTATTGTTCCAAAATTTATTTCAAATGATTTAAACTCAATCTCAGAAATTTTGGTAACTATCTTGTCGAGGATTGAATTATCTACTTCCCCAAAAAAGACTAACGTGAAATGGAAATTTTCTGGCCGCACGAGTTTAAGATATTTATTTTCCAAGTTCAGATATGTGAGTAAATCCTCTTGAATCCTTCGAATTTCATTTTTTATATGAATATCTGCAGCGACAAATACTCTCGGCATACCGATAAATCATCAAATTATCTCATATTAAGATTTGAATAAATACGAATTTGAAAATACGATTTGCGATTGAATATCTCAGATGATTGAAACTAACATCATTTTATAGCAAATAATAAATAATTTACTAAAACTCATTTTGATATGTTATTTGGGAAGAATAAGATAAGGTATGGAGATTATGCCTTTGTATCTCAAGATTATTCTGGAAAAATTAGATTGGTTATCGGAAGAATAGTCTTATTGACAGAGTCAGTCGCAAAAATCAGCGGTACGTATATTATCCCAGTTGGATTGATAGAGAAAGTTTCTGCTGGACGAGGCGAAGGTAGGCCAAGAGATGTTCTGAAAAATCCGGATCCAAATAATTGTATTTTGATGCTAATTGATAATGTTGAAACAGGCAATGTTGATGAGGAAATTGATATGAATTCCTCAAAGATAAAGTGGATAAATGAAGAAAGATTTCACATACTTGATGGGTGGATAAAAGAAAATCTTCCTGAACTTTTTGCTAACGTATTAAGAGCCACTAGCAGCGAAGATAGAATGCAAGCTAGGGCAATTTTATTAGAGAAAATGAATTCACTATATGAAAGAGATCTAAGAGACCACATGTATGCGGTGGCCAGAAGTACCAAAATATTGTAATTTTGAAAGTTTTATATTATGGTCATGGATAGGCATTCATTAAATGGAATACGTATATGCTGCATTATTACTACACAAATTAAACAAGGATATCACTGAAGATAATGTAAAGAATGTGATAAAGGCTACTGGTGCTAGTCCAGATGAAGTAAAGATAAAGGCTCTAGTAGCAGCCTTGAGCGAGGTAAACATTGAAGAGTCGCTAAAAGCAACCCCAATGGCCATGTCCGTGCCTACTACAGCTGCTGCCGAATCTGGAGCCACTCAGGCAAAGGATGAGAAGGAAGAAGAGAAAAAGGAAGAAAAGAAGGAAGAAGAAGCTTTAGAA
>JBHENS010000013.1:0-28415 GCA_046261955.1 Nitrososphaeraceae archaeon
GAGCATCCTGGGGAATCTCCTTTAGATATCATGAATGCACTTAGGAGCCTTGGATCCTCAACAGATACAATATGTGATGGTAATGGTCATGGTTACTTTAAAGGAGATCCTGATAATATTGCAGAACCATTACTGTACTCTGCAAGTAGTTCTTCTCGCCTTGACAATTAGGTGTTATCATTTACGGCTCTATGGACCTGTCCAATTGAATGCCATTTTAATCAGTGCGACCTAGAAGATAAGATGTGTAGCTGTGAGCAAGCGAAAACGATTTCTGAAGAAATTGTAGATAGAACTATACCTTAATTCTGGATCCTATTTGTTGACAACACGATTCCCTATTCTCCATCCCTGTTATATCAATCTCCCCTATGGTAACTCAGGCATTCGAAAACTGATCTATTATTGTGAAAAAACTATATTAGTGAGATTACTAGAAGAAATGAAATGACGGATCATGAAAAAACACTGGATATCATATTCGGAAGATGGAGAAGCCAAATACTTTATGCTGGTGTAAAGCTAGGTGTGTTTGACTGTGTAAATTCAGTTCCGAAAAATGCATCTGAGATAGCAAAACACCTAAACCTTGATTATACATTGGCTTATCGACTTTTAAGAGCACTTGGTTCACTTGGTTTATTAAGAGAAGATGTAAATCATGATTTTTCAAATACTGCACAAGGAGAATTGCTTGGAAAAGATCATCCACAAACTCTGAGAGGAATAGCATTGTTGGAGGAGGGGGAAGAACACTATGCCATTTGGAAACATTTATCTTCCATGATTAGCGATGGGAAACAAAATGCATTTCTTCGTGAGTACGGCAAAAAGTTATTCGAATATACGGATAGTAATGCTCAGTATAGAGAAGTTTTCAATCAGGCTATGAGTAGCTATTCCAGTATTCAAACTGTCTGGATATCAGAGGCACTTGAAGGTTATGATTTTTCGAAAATACAACATGTGTGTGATGTTGGTGGAGGGCAAGGACACTTGCTTTGCAGTTTACTTGTGAAATATCCCCACCTCAAAGGCAGTATATTAGAGTTGGATACAGTAATTAAGAATAAAGAGCTCTTATGGGCAAAGAAAATGGGTGTTGAAGATAGATGCACTTACGTGGCAGGAGATATGTTCGATGAAGTTCCAGCAGCAGACGCCTATATTATGAAAATGATTCTTCATGATTGGTCTGACGACGAGTGCGTTAAAATACTTTCAAACATTTATCGCCGGGTTTCTAATGGAGGAACAATCTTTATTGCCGAACACATGGTTCCAGGGCCAGAAAAACCACATTTTTCAAAGCTTTTTGATATTCATATGATGTGTGCTTCTTCAGGGAGAGAACGAACAGCTGAAGAATATGCCGATTTGTTAAAAAGAGCAGGTTGGAAGCATACCAAAACTTTACATTCTCATTCTGGATTAATGGGAGTAGCAGAAGGTAACAAATGAGATGTATTACAATAGTGAATTCTTGAAGATTGCTTCATTATGAAACTATATACTATGTCATAGAACCACTACTATATGCACTGTTCGAATCCCTACAGGATCGGACCTATCAATTGATTAACTTAACACGGTCGGTTCTATGATCACATGGAACGAAAACATTATCAAACTAATATATGAGGTACAGTACATTCCTTCAATGGCAATATTAAACATATTTGGGATAAGGAGTAATGGCCTTAACAGAACTTTCAGAGGGTCTGATCCTATCGATGATAATGATGAAGTATTTGATATTGATAATGGTAACATGCCATATATGATTAAAGGAAACGGTAACAGTATGATTACTCTATTTGCAGATGCGCTGGGGCATAAAACTTTTGGAGAGGGATCAAGATGAAGCACAAAACTGGGACACGTAAACAGTGGCTCGCCGCGCGGCTGAAGCTGCTAAAGGCGGAGAAGGATCTCACGAGGCGCAGCGATGATCTTGCAGGGCGGCGACAGAAGCTGCCTTGGGTTCGGATCGACAAGGAGTATCGATTCATGACCGATGAGGGCAACACGTTGCTGGCAGACCTCTTCCGAGGGCGCTCACAGCTCCTTGTATATCACTTCATGTTCGGGCCCGAATATACAGCAGGGTGTCCGGCCTGCTCAGCGATTGCCGACGGCTTCGAGGGTTTGGTAGTCCACCTGGCCAACCACGACGTCACACTTTCAGCGGTGTCGCGGGCCCCTTTCACCAAGCTGCAGGCGTACAAGCGGCGGATGGGATGGACATTCCCCTGGGTATCCTCGCTCGGCAGCGACTTTAACTTCGACTTCAATGTTTGGTTCACCGAGGAGCAACAACGTGAGGGAGGTGTTGAATACAACTACGAACGCGAGGCCGCGGCACGTGTTGGGCTTGCAGGCAAGACAGCTCGAAAGTGGCGGTCGCGCGACGGTCAGGCGCCAGTCACCGAGATGGCGGCCATGACGGGGACCGACGTGGCCACGTACACCCGCGAGAGACCAGGCATGAGTGCGTTCGTGCTCGAAGACGGCGTTGTCTATCATACCTATTCCACCTATGCGCGCGGTCTCGACGGACTCTGGGGAATGTACCAGTGGCTCGACCGTGCTCCCAAGGGACGTAACGAGACGGGCATCTGGTTTCGCCGCCACGACGAGTACGACAAGCGTTGAGTGAAGTCTCGGTATCGCATGACATGTAGTAGTCTTCAGCTATCAAAATATACCAAAAGATGGAACGCAACTAATGTAGCCTATTGAATAATTGCCTATTTCTATCACACTGTTTGGATTCTTGGATCGTCTATAATCCTGTTAAGAATGAAAATAATTTTACATAAAGTCCACCGGCTCTTGCATTTTCTAAAACCTTAGTGGAGGGATTACCATAGATAGTAACTTCATATGGAGTTCCAAATTTTCCAAATATTGTCAATATCAAATCTCGAAGATTAGACTGATGTTTTAAGACAGCTTCAGAATTTTCGTATGCTTCTCTGATTTCACACTCAGTCCCATCACTGCTAAGGAATCAGTCAGCTTGAAGAGTTCCCGTGTCTTTTTCCCTTACATGCTTAATGTAATCTGCTGCTGCTTCCTTGAATTCTTTTATTTTACCACGTGGAATCCTTATCTTAGCACTAACCTGTATCTTGGACATCAATCTCAAAAAGCAGCATGGTAATAAAAAGTGCCGATGAACTAGGTAAGGGCACCCTTGTTTGAGATAAAAATTCCATATTTAAATCCTCAATTAAGAGCAGCTAGAGCTACAAAAATCATCACATTTATGGAAATGTATTAAATGTTTAAAATGTAATAATGTAGTGACTGCAGATTGAACATAAGCTTAACGCGCTCAAGCATAGGAGTATGGTTGGTAGTAAAATAGAATGTCATCGGAGCCAAACGAGATCATAAAAAGACAGAATCTGGAATTACAAAGAAAAAATCTAGAGCTAAACGAGGTGTATTCAGATTTACAACATTCATTTGAAGCACTTAGCGAATTGAATATAAGACTTCGAGCAGTCAACGACGAGCTTAGAATGCGCAACGATATACAAGCTGAATTTATCAATGTTGCTGCTCATGAGTTAAGAACCCCAACACAATCCATTATTGGTTACTGCGAAATGCTAGAAATGTTTCCTGATACTAGTAAAGATTATCTTGAAAGGTTGGCAAGAAATGCTGACCGTCTTTATACACTTATCTCTGATTTGTTAGATGTGACTAGATTGGAGATTGGTATGCTAAAATTAATCAAATCTGAATTTAATCTAACTAATATTGTTCGAGAGGTTATCGAAGACATAAAAAGAAAGACTTATCTCTCAACCAAAGATAACGTGGAAGTTAAAGTAAAACCAAATATAAAGTCGATTTTTCCATCTAGTCCAATTATGGTTCATGGAGACAGAGAAAGAATAGCTCAAGTCATAATTAACTTGCTGAATAATGCCATAAAGTTTACCAATTCCGGAACAATCACAGTTTCAATAAAGCCAGCTGTGCGTACTTTGATTACAGTCAGTGTAAAAGACAGTGGAAAGGGTATAGACTCTCAAATACAACCTAAACTTTTTCAAAAGTTTTCTACGAATTCTGACAAAGGTATTGGTTTGGGTTTGTTCATATCAAAAAATATAATCGAAGCGCATGGTGGGTCTATAACAGCTAAAAATAACAAGCATGCTCGCGGTGCCACCTTTTCGTTTACATTGCCAACCATTACTACAAAAAATAAGTAAGCATATTTCATATATATGATTAAAGTTCATTAATTTTTTTATTATTAAAATCATAATATGATTTTTTAGGTTGCATGAATTGAGAAATAATATTAAGTTATTCGTTGGAGTTGGAGTATCTTCGTCTAGCCTCATTTACTTTCTCTTCAAATGAGGATAAATTGCTATTACTTTGATTTGTTGTCAAGGGTCGATCCATGCCCAATTTTTCATAAAGAAGATTGATTAACTTCCTTTCAACTATAATCCTACCTCCGTCTATTGCATGCTCTAGTGCTTCGTCTAAGGCCGCGGGATTGTTTCCTGTTTTAGTAACGTGAATAGAATATTTGGTCTCTAGGTAATCAGTTACTATTTTTGATACAACATTTCCCAATATTTTAAGAGCTTCGCTTGACGATTGAGCAAAAGCTTCTTCGAAGGAAATTTTTTTAGACATAGGTATATCCATATCTTAGATTTCGCATTCCGTTACAGGAAATAATAAGACTTGTTACTCTGTTCATGATGCAACATCTAGATTTTGTTTCGGGCCCGGCGAAGTCTCCCCCGTTGCTTTTGCTCAGATAATTTTTTCTGACGGGCATCAAAGCTGGTCTTTCTTTTTTCTCTATCTTTAATTTCTTTTTGCTGCATTTTTCGTTCTTTTTCAAAGTAACTTTGATAAACATTTTGGGCAATTCCACTCAAAATACCTTGATATTCCTTCATTTTACCTATTATATTTAGTCCAACTTTATTTTGAATTTCAAATTGAAGAATGGCTTGGTCATGACTAGAGGCTCTCATTTTGAGTACCAACATGGATCGCATTAATTGGGCATCTGCCTCCACGTATCGAAGAAGGATGATGTTTTGAAAGATAGAAAATATTCCATATGAAGAGATAATGGGTCCTGACTCTTGGTCTGTAAGAAATGTGAATATCGAAGTTAAGCCATGTGATTCGGTTAAATTAACTAGCCTCCTTGCAATCGAATACATTTCTTGACTATACAAGTGCTTGAGGGCCGACAATCCGTCTAAAACTAAGAGTGAAGGTCCGTGAGCTTCAATACGTGAGGCTAATGCTGAAATAAACGCATCTGGACTTTGGTTTTCAGGTATCCAGGATAACAAATGGAGTCCGTTCTTCTCAAGGTCATCGATATCAAAGCCGAGAGCTTTAGCCATAGTTCTAATTTCACCTGGTGATTCTTCAAGTGAACAGAACATGCTTTTTTGACCGTCTACCACTCCTTGTGTAGCGAATTGAAATCCTAAAGTAGTTTTACCGGATCCAGATGCTCCGGCTAATATTGTTGTAGTTCCTTTAAAAAAACCTCCCCCAACTCTTCGATCTAACCCGGGAACTCCTGTTCTAATTCTATCCGTTGATGTTGGGAAAATCATTTGAATAGATTGTTTTGGATAGACGATCATGCCTTTTTCTCCAATAAATGAGACATGAGTTTCTCTATTTATTGAAGTAGCCCTCATTTTAATTACCTTAAGTGTTGACGGAATTGCGTTACTGTTACCATGTTCTAGCTGTATAATTCCATCTGCTACGAATTCTTCCATCCCTGACCCAATGTTTCTACTACCTATAGGAACTTCCGTTATCAGCATATTCGTAATGCCTTCCAATCTTAACATCTTTCCTAAAACTACGTGTAAAGCGATTCTTGCCTCGTTGATGTTATCAAAGGCAAGTAATATAGCAGAAAAAGAATCAATAACCACTCTTCTGGCACTAATATTTCTGCTGACATTGAGCACCTCCTCGAGTGCCTCAGTAATACCTTCCTTCGTTATAGATGCAAAATCTAAGTAAGCAAATTTGTTGTCTTTTTCGAAATCAGAGAATTTCATTCCAAATCGGCTAAAGTTTTCATAGAATTGATCCTTAGACTCGCTAAAGGAAACGTATACAGCTGCTTCTCCTCTTATTAGTCCCTCATAGAGGAAGTGCGTCGTAAGTATTGTCTTGCCAGTGCCAGGATTGCCTGCTATTAGAACAGTAAAGCCTCTAGGGATTCCACCCTCGATTAGCGAATCTAAAGTGGAGATACCTGTAGAAATGCGTTCTATCATAATATTAACCGATAATTCGTAACTAATATAAGATTTTTCTAGCTTAGAGACAAGAAATACCTATTTGAATAGAGTTTCAACAAGGGAAAAATTGTAAACCAAAAAAAACTTTGATTTTGTAGCCATCAATGGCAGTGGAACAAGAGGCTTTAATTCATGTATTAATTTCACTGTCTGTCCTTCTTTTTGCGGCAAAACTTTTTGCTGAGCTCTTCAACAAAATAAGGCTTCCTGCAGTTTTAGGGGAGTTACTAGCTGGAATAATTATAGGTCCTTTCGCATTGGGTTCAATACCGATATTTGATGGAAAACCACTTGTGATCTTGAATGAAACAGTCCGTCAAATAGGTGAAATAGCTGGAATCGTCATATTGTTCATAGCTGGACTTGAAATTACTCCAAGAGAATTCTTGAGAGGAGGTGCTGCATCGTTCACGATAGGAGCATGTGCAGTTATTGTCCCATTCTTCTTAGGTTACTATGTATTTACTATATTTGGGTTAGAAGGATTACAGTCCATCCTCATAGCCACAGCACTTACGGCGACTAGCGTTGCGATAACTGTCAGGGTGCTTACTGAATTAGGAAAGATGCAAACAAAAGAAGCTAAGATAATTTTGGGAGCAGCTATAGTAGACGATATCCTTGCTATTGCGGTCCTATCAGTTGTCCTCACCATGGTTCACACTGGTAACATGACTCCAAATATTCTTGATATCACATTTCTTATACTAAAAATATTAGGGATATTTGCCGTGTTACTTATCGGAGCAATACTCATAATACCAAGAATAGTAAACACAGAAAGATTATGGAAAGCCAGAGGTAGTATTGAAGGTATCGTCACTGCCTCATTTTTTGGTGCATCTGCCATAGCTGCTGTGGTAGGATTGTCACCAATAGTAGGAGCATTTTCTGTGGGTATGGCCGTAGCTAGCACAAAAATAATTAAACGAGTCGAAGAATATGTTGACAAATTAGAGATAATATTTGCTCCATTATTTTTTGCAATAATTGGAGCTCAGGTTAACCTTACTGGAGTCAATTTAGAAGTGCTATTTTTATCGGCAATTATAATTGTCGTTGCTATTGTCAGCAAATTAGCAGGTTGTGGTTTACCAGCAATTTTGTATTTGAGAAACAAATCAAAAGCAATGAAAGTAGGCATAGGTATGATTTCAAGGGGTGAGGTAGGGCTCATAGTTGCTGGCATTGGTGTAACCTCCGGTGCTTTATCATCAAACGTCTACACCACAGTGATCATCATGGTCGCTGTAACCACATTAATTACTCCCTTGTGGTTAAAGAGAGTATATAGCAAAGAGCTGTAAGCTGTTAGTGGCATAGCAGAGTGATTCCGATAAAAAGTAATTACTAAATAGATCACATACCATCTAATTCTTCTAAAATCTAAAAATCTAAATTTATTTATATTCTATGTATAGCTAGGATGAACATAAACAACTGGGATTAGTTGATGATGAACAAGAAACAACCAACCCCAGTTGGTGTTTAAGCACTATTCTAATGTCTGACAAAATATATATACCTTTTTAGATATTCTTAATTTTTCTATAAGATTGTTATATATCTCTATGATATCTTTCTCAGAATATTAGATTCTGCATGCAATTATCCAATTCCTTGGGCAGTATCTTAGTATAAGCATAACATTACAACGACTGGTAATGAGTGTATCTAATATTATAAATTTTCATAAAGAACAGAGAATTGACTCACGCTTGAGAAAATTTCAGTTCCAATATTGAGTATTAAACAAATTGATATAAGAAATATTGCAGTAATATGTCCATGAGCCTAGACACTCCATGGAATGATATCCCTAAGAAAGAGGCAACTGGAATAGATGACTGTGATTTGGGCGAGGTGCAGCAGATTCGGGCAGAATTTATTGTTACCGAAAAAGGTATTATTAATAAGAAGAGATATTGTATACCAAAGAATCTCATTGCGGGTTTCGATGGACATACACTCTATTTTAGAATAATGAAAGCTGAATCAAAACGATATCTGCGGGATGACTTAAAGCACTGAAAAGTCGTTAGAATGCGATCACTCAATAGTCAACCTCCATTATGACCGATAACCTCAGATAATAACAACGCCAGACTCGTTAACATAATTTTAAAGTTGAAGCGAAAATAATATCTCCTATTTAGTAAAGCGAAATGTTATTGCACAGACAACGAGAATTTTCACTAATCGATGCTCCTTCCATATTGGGGTTACGGCCAACTGGCGTCGAGTTTCTCCCAAAAGCGTTGCGGGCAGCAGGTTTACTCGAACAACTAAAAGCTGATTACGCTGGAATGGTTGCTCCAACGTCAGCTTACAACTATAAACGTGATGATGAAACTAAGTTGCTAAATCCTCAAGCCATAAAAGATTATACACTAAAATTAGCAGAGGCTGTGAAGGACGAATTACGTAAAAATAAATTCCCTATAGTCATTGGAGGTGATTGCAGTATCTTAATTGGTAATATTTTAGCATTGAGGCGTCTGGGCAGATACGGGCTATTTTTTATTGATGGACATTCCGATTTTTATTTACCAGAAGAATCTTCGACAGGTGAGGTAGCTGATATGGATTTGGCAATAGCATCCGGTCATGGTCCTGATATTCTTTGTGATTTGGACCATCTTAAGCCACTAGTAATGGAACAGGATATAGTAGCCTTTGGATATCGTGATTCAGCACAATCTGCACAGTATGGATGTCAAGATATTAAGAACACTACGATGATAAATGCCATAGAACTCGTAGATATCCAAAGGTTAGGATTGCAAAATGCTGCTTGTTTAGGCGTCGAAACACTTCTCAAAAATGAACTTTCTGGGTTTTGGATACATCTTGATGCTGATGTCTTGAATGACTTAATTTTGCCTGCAGTTGATTATCGTCTTCCTGGTGGAATCACCTTCTCAGAATTAAGTAATTTGCTAAAGTTACTGCTATTGTCTAAGAAAGCACTGGGTATCAGCGTCACAATCCTTAATCCTATGCTTGACAAAGATGGTTCTATTACTAGAAATTTTGTGTCATGCATAGCAGAAGGTCTGTCCAGATAGGCGTTCGCCTATGCGATATTTATTTTGAGAACTAAATTGAACTGTTACCCGAAAAGATAAATACCAACTTAGCAGGACCTTAGAACCTTACTACATAAAGGGTTCAAATCTCGATGGCCAAGGAGTTGACATATATCTGTGTTTTCTAGGTCTTATTTATAGTAACAAACAAAGATTTCTAGACTAGATTCGCTATCTTGAATTGAAAAAATATGGGAATTTGAATATTCAGCTATTGATTTTTTGCATACGTCGTCATACCTGTGAAGTCAATTGCCACGCATTTCTCATCTCCAACTACCCAAGCATTGTGACCCGGTGGAATAATTCCGACATCACCAGGACCAAATTCCTCTTCAGTGCCATCATCCATAACAACTTTCATTCTGCCAGACACTACATATTGGGTGTGTGGTGCTTCACAACTATTTGTTTTTGCTATCGGTTTTACGCACTTCTCCCAACTCCAGCCAGGTTCGAATTCGGCTCTTCCTATCGTAACATCACTAAAAGTTGCGATGTCTACTTTACCCTTTTCAAATTTTCTCGTTTCATCCGGTGCACTATTAAGATTCTTTTTAATGATTTTTACCATTGGATTTCAACTCTAACATGATTTCATAATTATTAAGCATTTGTAACCTCCTCTGCAATAGAGTTTAGAAACTGCTCAACAACTAGTAGTAGAACCCAACCACATGAAGGAAACTAATCTCGACGGCTCCATACCTGTAAATTCAATTCTAACAATTGTCCATCAGTGGCTCAAACATATACAAATAAGCCTTTGTTTCCATATATTAGAAAAATGCAACTAAAATCAGATAAATATCTGATACTAAACATATAGATAGATATATGATTAGCGTGTATTATAAACATGCATGAATCTTTTCACGGATATAATCCGCGTAATAACAGCGATAGACCAGCCCCAACAGTTCGACCAGTGATTAGATCTGACGAGCAACTCAAAGATCTTCAAGACGTTATCTCAAATCCCAGAATATCTCAAAATGTAAAAAAAAGGTTTATGTCTGAGAAGGCAGGAGGTTATTGTTCTGTATGTGGTGACGTAGCAACTCAAATAGCAAGTTATGACATGGTTGATGCGACGCTAGTGGAAAAGTATTGTGATACTTGTCTATCGAGGGGAATTAATTAAAAATTGAAAATTGACTACTTTAATCGATCGACATCCAAGTAAGCACTGATTAGCTGCACTAAAATTATATCTATATCCCCAATTCAAATTTGCATCCCGAATTGTTGAAACTACGGTTACTGATAGGACAGCTCACAACAATCCTTAGTTGAAGAACGATATACTCAACTACTATTAAGGCTAACAGTTGTAGGGCTATCTACTGCATTGAACATCACAGTTTTTTTATGCTGAACTTGTGTTAATCCTTTTAGCCACTGAAGTTTTTAACTTACAGTATTCGAATGCCGGAAGCAATGACATTTTATTAGTACGAAATCCTTCGGAAAAGTCATTTTGTAGAATACGCATAAATGATTGTTTGTGTATAGAGTATTAGATGAAAGGAGAATTTGGTAGTAGGATAACAAATTACTTTACAAAATTTTATATGAAGTATACCAACACAATATTGCTCAACAAGAATCTACTACTATCGGGTTCGGTTGGTCTTATTGTTAGTCTTATAGTAGCATATGTATCTACAAAATATTCCAATGACGATATTGCAACTTCTACATTAACTGTAATAAGCGGATTCATATCCTCTAAAGTTATTTTTGTTGTTCTTTTTCATCTTGACAATAAGAAGAAATATACAAAAAAACTTACTGGGAAATTGAACGTTGCTATTCTAAAACAAATAGTAACAAAGATGATATTTGCTGATTCTGTATTTGATATTATCAACAATGTATCAAGGTTCTTTATTCTACTTGAATTGTTAAGAATAGAATATCAGCCAGTACAAGCTGCAATAATAGCATCTATTATAGCCTCATGTTTCTCTTATTTGGCCATAAATTTAATTGTAAGACGCATACATGTGTTTAAATCAAGGAAAAAGATATTCTAAGAAATATGACAAATAATATTCCTTAGCAAGAGAACAAATTAGATAGGATGGTATTCCAAATGGTTAACCAGCAAGTCATAAGGACCCCAGAACATTATCAAGATTATATTTAAAAACTTATGTTAGCATGGTAGTTTTACTTAAATTTTCTATTGATATCTCGCATAATAAAGTGTAACCAATGAGTACGTTCTTTTTCAGGTACAAAACAAAATTCCCTAGCCTGAACCATGAGTTTTCGCTTAGTAGGACGATAACAAACGCTGCATTCAAGATCTCCATCTCTGTTTAGGAAATTAATGTGGTTGACTGCTATTTCAACAAGGTTATTATTTCTATATTTATCCACAACTTGTGGTTTAAAACTCATCCATTGAGTATCTCGCCAATGACCAGTAATTGGATCCACGCTATCCAGATAATCTAATTCATGAGAAATCTTATCATTCTCTTTCGGACTTAACCATTCGAATTTCATTTTTCGAGTTGTCATCTTCTTTTTACTGTTCCATTTTTCCGTGGGAGAATCTCCTTCCATTAGTAAATCATATTATATTTCCTGTATTAACCTTTTAGGAATATCCCAAGCCATCTCAAGGTAAAGATAAGGGAAATGTCAGCTTTCCTTTATTGCTTGTAAACTATTGTGTCTTGTATGATTTTACTGATTGATAATGCACTACATTAGATATTAATCAAGTCACCTCCTAAACCTAAGTAGATTATTACTAGAATAACGCAAATTGATAAAAATATTAAAAAATTGCCGCTTTATATGTCGGAAAATACCAAAACATGGTGATAATATATATCATGATTATGTTAGAAGGACCGTCAACCCTTATTGCTGAATAACAGAATCGTTAGTACAGTAGATGATGAATTGGACAGTACATTGTTATTTTGTGACGCCTTATGTACAATCAATGGAATCGAAGTATTGAAATTCACAGATCCGATACTGGCGCTAGAGCATCTAAAAAATAATGCAAAAGATTACGTGCTTATTATTTCTGACTTGAGAATGCCAGTTATTAATGGGTTACAGCTTCTAAAGACTGTAAAAGACTTGAATCCTTTGATAAGAACCATCTTGATGACAGCGTTTCAAATTGACGATAGAGTATTCCAAGAGTATACTACGAAAAGGATAATAAATGGCTTTCTTCAAAAGCCAATCGATTTGAGGCAATTACTTGCCGAAGTTAATAAGCAGATGATTGCCGCCATATAACACGTGGTGCACTACAATTGATTTACGGCAATTGTTATTGAAATAGATCTGGCTAAGGTTTTTCGAGAAGAATCGGCCTACTAAAATCGAAGTTATGTAGTCCAAATCTTGTTGTTTTATCTGTACATGGAATGTTATTCTGCATAAAACTTGACCATGAAATTTCACATGTTCGACATTTAAATTCTCCTGGAACTCCTGGTGGTTTTACTGTTCTTGTCATAGTTAGCTATACTATAATTAGGTTTAATATGTTTACTTTCCGATATCTAAATTTAGTTTCCTATAACTTGATACAAAGTTCATCCAAAATTCTTAACTCACTGTTTAATTTGGCGGATTCAATTATTTAATGTGTCTGATGAGAAGCGGAAAGATGTAAAAGCAGAAGTCAAAGCTTAAACGCGAGCTCAAAGATAGCGAACGGCAAGAGGAAACGGAACTTGAAATATAAATGAAGTGAACATCTAGCCAATACGTAGCTGGGATTCTGATCCCAGATAATGTGAAAAAATATTAAGCTCACTAGTTTCTTATTGACATCAAACCATTCCTAAATTATTTATTAAATCTAGATCTATGCACAAAAGACTAATTACGTTTCATTCATATTACGGAAAGAACAGACATTATTCTAACTATGAGTTACAGAAGTGGTTTTGGAGGTCCAAAACCGGTCGAAATGGGTAAGGAATACGAAGTTGAAATATCAGAAATAAGCAGAAGGGGCGATGGAATTGCTAGAATCCAGGGATTTGTAATATTTGTTGAAGGTGCAAAAACTGGACAGAAAACGAACATAAGAATTACTAGTGTAGGAGACCGCTTCGCAAAAGCACAAGTTGTTTGAATCAAGAAAGATTCATCAAACGAATGTAGGTAATAATCTTCAGTAAAAGCGGTAACATTAAGACGACTATTATGTGCTTAATTTGTTGCCAGTATTTATTTTTGATTTAATGCTAAAACTAAGAAACTGTTTATTGTCTATAGATTGAATAATTAATTTAAGTCCTAAAATATTAGCTGTCCATAATGCTTACGCACAAAAAGCGCTCATTGAGTCCAGAATTCAATCAGAACATTTCACTACTTTTTTTATACTCAACATATCGCCTAGAAAATTCTTTATCAATCTCCTCATTCTTAATAATCTCGCCTCTACGTCCAGGGGTCCTTATGACTTGCTGGTTAACCATTTTTCTTTCATCCTCCAATTCGTTGAATCCTAGATATGTATCGTAGATTCGTTGTTTCATGGTCCTCAGGTAAACGCCATATCTTTCTCTAAAATCATCCTCAACATCCGAAAAAATACTAACACTCAATTCCGGCTCCGTCCACAACTAAATCTATTCATTCTCATATATAAGAATGCACTGTTGTGCGCATGAACATAACTAAAGATTATGACTTAATTTGGTAACTTTAATTAAAGCATCGGACTGAGATATTTTATTTGGCAAGTTCTACTATGTTATAACATTCTCCAAATAATATGCTAAGTCTATCTATTAATTTTTCTTACAAGAGGAGAAGTAGTAGGCTCAATTATCGAGTTATAGAGCAAGATATGCTTTTTGGCAACTTCCCTCCAGAGTAGATGCTTTCTGAGGTCTACAACCGCATCTTTGTATCGCTTGTAATTCATTTTAAGTTTTAGAAGAGAATTTGAGAACTCGACTGGATTACGATTAACCATCATTCCTAAGTTCATATCGGAGAATTCTTTGAAAAATTCTAACTTACTTGAAATAAACGGAAGCCCATGAGCTAATCCATCGTACATGACACCTGAACCAGAAGTAACTTTGTAAGGAAGGATTAGAGCATCGGCACAATAAAAGAGCAATGACAGCTCTTTCTCACTTAGAAATCCCCTGTTCAAGTTGATAACGCCTTCATTTACAAATTTTTCCTTTAATTTTTCCCTTCCGTAATGGTTTCGTGAGGTGTTAATTACAACCTTCCAGCCCTTAGGTATCTTCATCTTTCCAATTACATCCCATCCCTTGGTTGCGGTCATAAAGCCCACGGCTAAGGCAATGTTTGCATGTTCTGGAAGTAAGAACATTTTCCTTGCCTCCTTTCTATCTATGGGAGATGAAATGCTAGGTTCTGCCCCATGATATATCAAAGTACTACCTGGGATAATATTGGCCAGATATTTAGAAAAGACAACTCCGGCTTTATTGGAGCCTATTTTTTGCCTGTTTAGGGAATTAAATGAATCATAATTTAGTAGATGTGTCCAATAGTCGTAACCCATCCTAATCAAAGTCCCAAGGCGCCCAAATATTCTATTATTTAATGGAACTACTAATTTCATCCATTGAGTGAAAGTGTAAGCAGAATGGAAAGTGGTGACTATAGGAATTGTGCAATCATCGTAAAATGATTCTATATTTGTGTGTGTTTTTCTAGGATTTATAGGATCTAAATGTATTCCATAGAGTCCATGCTCATACTGAACATGGACTACATCTGGTTCAACCTCTTTAACAATTTTTAAGAGGACTTTAGAATTATCTTGATTATTTGGTGAAATGCCATTGTAATCTCCGTTTCCATCTTCATTGCATGCGACAAATACCTGCATACCTTCGCTTCTTAACGAATCGACTAGCTTCTTGCAGTAGCGTCCAACTCCACCCTGCATGGGCGGATACTCGGTTGAAATCATCAATATTTTCAAATTTATGCACTCCGGAATTTTAGATATGAACAATAATGAATACACGACATACTATATCATCCTTTGTGTTTGTAACTTGCATAATGATGTGGCCGTATGACCTTGTTGTAGTAACATCAGTCTGATAATTATTTTAAAGGTTCTCAATTATGGAAAATTATTTGTATGAGGATGGAATGTATCTAAACATTCTTAAGTCTATTACACCCATAATAATACAGTAATTACAATGACACAAAATACTAGATATTTGATTAGCTTGGTTGAAAAGTGCCGCGAAGAGAATGACATAGGACAGAGAGTTGCAATTTTAGAATCCATAAATTGTTTATTGCCTATAGATACAAAGTTAAGCATTCCTTCTCTCATTACAAATAGTTGTATAGACAACATATTGAGTGCTTTTGAAGTTAGATTGTCACCACCGATATACAATTACTTGTAATATGACACTGCACTGTTGCATTTGAATAATTGTGACTTTAGTCGACCAAGAATCTATTGATATTAGGAATTTTACAGCATTTCAATAGCAATTGGAAGATATCGCAAGTTCAAGTCCGAAATTTATTATCGAGTCACTAGAAAGTAACAAAAATATCAACTCATACTAAGTTACCAAGATATGAAAACCGATAGATAGAGATGGGTTCTAGACGTCTTACATTTAACATGAATAAACTATTGTACTTGAATATGTCGTTGAATTGAATATTTACTAGGGATTTTATATGGAGTAGAGTCCTTATCTTGCTCTAGACTTTTTAGTGAAATAGGAAGTTAACAAATCCCTGTTGTCAATGAATTTCTGACTTTGACACGCCCAACAATGATGGTAACTATCTATGCAGACTTAAGTCTTGTCAAAGAACACTCTTTATTTGTAAACTTCCTACATTTGTCACTATGTCGCCACTGACCGTTGTTAAAGTATTCCAAATGTCTCATATTATCTCTATTTGTAGTAATCCGCTCATGTCCATTCTTTGCAGATGTTGACTTCGCCATTATCTCGATTCTTCTTCTCATGTTTAAACAATTATTGTTAGTAGAACATTCCATAAAAACATTTTCTATAATATTGTCGTAATTCCTTGGTAATGACAGTATTTTCCAAATTCTAGAAACGATTAACAACTTAGGAATCGCGTACAAATTGTTATTTATCAGAGAAATAGTATTAAATTAGTATCAAATATGTCATTAAATGTATTTATTTCAACATAATGGTCATAAAACTAAATCTTGATTTATTTACAACTCTCTCAAGTGAAAAGAATGATATACTATTATACACCTAATATGGAAATAGCTTGAATGGAAAAATTATGTCAAATATGTAATAAAAATAAAATTGAGGTTTATCAACTAGATTTTGAAGTATGTTTTGAATGTTGGATGAATCAGACCACTCCCAAAATTTATTAGTTTACTCATCTTCAAATTCGAAAGTCCAACTAGATTCTTAATGAAGTGAATTATGGTCATGTCGTGTATATCACTGTAAAATATTCCCGTGGCGGTTTACATCAATACCAGTTTTATTTAACATTAGTAACGATAACCTATTTATGGCGTTTCAAATTATGCCAATAAATACATAGACAAAGATGTGAATTGTCATGCGCCTGAAATGCCATTCGCAACCAATACCGAATAGCAGCCAAGGCCACAATCTTCACAGATTGGTTTTAGTGACTTGGTATCAGCACTACCAATGCAACACGGCTGTTTAACTCTTCCCATATGATCCAAAGAAAGAATTGCCCATGTCGGACATTGCACAGGAGTTGTCCCATTACCTCCCCAATTTCCTTTCATCAAGGATAGTTGTTTCTCACTGTTAATTACAAAGTCTGAATATTTTCTTCTAAGGTCTATGAGTCGGTCTACCAGATCATTACGTAATTCTCCAAATTCTACCCACAGAGGATCTCCTTTCATAAATGGTGTGTGAAACTGAAATCCTATTTTGTTGACTTTTCCAACCCATTCTTCAGCCAAGTCAATAGCAGTGGAGTAATTGACCGTATTGATAGTCATTGTGATCCAAATATCTTTCCAGGCAGGTTTGCCATTCCGGGGAGGACCTTTAACATACTCTAGAATATTACTTTTGGTTTTCGCATAGGAACCCTTTCCTCTAATAGCATCGTGAGCCTTTTCAGTCCCATCTAATGATATCCAATAAAAGTAAAGATTTTTGATCCTTTTCAGGGGAAAATACCCATTTGTGACCACACATATCCTTCTAGGCATCTCTTCACAAAATACGTCTATAATTTCTGGCCTCATAGTTGGTTCTCCTCCAACCAGTGTGACAACAAAAAGATTTTGCTTCTTGAATGTTTTTCTGATTGTTGATCTCCAGTCCTCCACGCTTAAATCTTGATTATCCTCCTTCCTATTTAGCCACCAGTAGCAGTGTGAGCAGTGGAGGTTACAAACATTAATTATGTCGGCTGAGCCGTACAGAGCTGGCTTTGTATGAAATATCTTGATACCAACAAATTTCTTGAAAATGCTGACGTAAAGTGGTATCTCTCGAACAATGTCGGTTATTCCACGACCATAAACTAGATCCACCATATAGTTGTAATGCAGCATTAATTTATAAAGTTAGATGATTTGGCTGGTAGGATGGGTGTTGGTCAGCCTAGATTGCTTATCCCGTCAGTTGCAACTATGGATAATTTGCTTACTAATTGTGTATTAGCAATAGCCAGATAGTCATGTTATTTGACAACCAATGCTGATTACATACATCATAAACTATGCAAATTGCAAGATGGTATTTACTTTAATTGTGGTAATCAATCTTGGGCAAAATGATATTTCGATGTTTGTGTACTTTCAGGTAGATATGAAATTCTATAACTCTTCATAATGTTATACTATAGTTTATCAAGCTGATTATGGCTTATCTAATTACTGATTATTTGCAGCCTTCATCCTACTGACTAGCTTATACATATTGTCATGACATTGACATTCACAAATTCTTGTTACCCTTGAGTTATCGATCATTTCTATTATATCTCCATCACACAAATCATGCTGTTGTTGAATACATTTTGCGGATTTATTCACTAGATATCATTACGTCCACACCAATTAATGGTTATCTATCTTATTTTCGAGAGCTGCCAAATATGATTGGAAAATTAGTTGCCTGATTTTTCCGATGATCAGTATTATTTTTAGATTAAGTAAACTAGATAGTCATGTACTCATTTAAGTATCAGTTTGTTAGTGCGAGTTAGGACAGCGGTTTGACTTTAGTACTTTTTTAAAAGTTGTTTCCAACAGTTAGTTGCATTATTTTTATAGTATAATTAAGACATGCGACTTATCGATTAATCACCTATGTTTCCAATTATAGGATTGATCATCTAATCCATAGTAGGTATATTTTAGTAAGAATTTTGTCCTAATTTTTGGATTGTTGTACTGATTTCAAAACTTTTGCGATCGTCCCGCAATGCATTGATTAGTCCTAGTCGTTCTCTTTCATGTTTGACAACTCTATCATAAAGGAACCGGTATTAATACAAAGAGTTATAGACCTAGAGATTTTTCTTAAGGTAATCTCTGCAACATCCATCTGAACAGAATTCTAGCTTACCCTTTACTGTGCTTAAATAAATCACACCGCTAAGTAAATTGTTGAATTCCTTTCCACAGATAGAACAGGAGATATACAAATGTTCATTATATCGCTCGTTCCTTAATAAGAGTTATTAACGCCATTACCGAACGAATTGTCGAATCGAAACCTGCGTAAAGTAGATACTCAAGAGCTTCAGCATAACTTCAAAGATTAGGTGTAGCGTGTTCAAACAGGGAAATGTTATATTATACTTCGTTGTAATAAGAAAGGAGAACATTTTACCATGGCAACTCTTATGGTGTACAAGAGGAATTCGAAGTTTATTGATTTGTCCGAATTAGTTGAAGATCTTAGTAGTTTGGGACTAGCTGACACACTACAAAAATACTACAATAAACCACTCGAGAAGCAAGCCAAGAGCATAGTGGCAGGACCAAGTTTCCTGCAATTCTTGAACAGGTTATTTCAAATTCAAATTGCAGCTGGAGATATTATACATTTAGAATCTGGAAATCATGGTAAATACTATATGCTATCAACAACTGGTACTTGGGATGAGATAGTCAAATTACAATAATACATTTGTCTAGAGTAATCTCCCATGGCTGTTCGTGATCGTGAAGTATTCCTTTGTCGCTGTAATGTGTGATTCAGTTCTTAAAGCCAGCACATATCTTACTCCATTACATTTTTTTCATTAATTCTTGGGATAGCCTATACTCTATACTCTGACCTCTAGATCCGGCATCTCGTTACAATCATGTTGTTTGCCCGAATTCCAATCCAGTGGAATATACTTTCCTGAAATTGACCTGTAATTTTTATCAAAATGTATCACTTGTCCACATCTGAAACATTTTTGACTTTGAAATCCAGGCTTTCGAATTTTATGTCTGCAACTGTGAAGATTACCATAATCATCCACTGGAATTGCCACACCATTTCTATTTTTGGTTACGTTGTCAAAGCATATCTGTTGTTGACAGTTATAACACCATGTTATTATTTTCATTTCATATTATCCTAATAGTTTTGTTTCAATTTAAGAACGTCACAACTATTATTTACTAATCAAAATAACGCCTTTGACTCATATAAGCCTTTAAAAGTAGTGGACTGTATGTATTCCTGACTGTGTGTGTTCCTGATATAGTGTGCGAATAAGCTTCTCTTAAAAAATGAGTAGCGGGGTCTAAGGTAAAAATTTCCTACTCTTAGTAACAAGAAGATGTAATGAAACCTAACTACTACAAAGTTAACGTCATAATTCCTAAGAATAGGAAACATTCATGATTATTAAGCAAAATAATAGTTATTTTGTTATCATTGTCTGTTATATCGGCAATACTCGTAATATTCTAGTAGCTTATCCATATTTTCTGAACCATCCTATTACTTATTCCTAATACAGATATTAGATATCCTTAAATGCCTAGAAACTGAATATTATAATTGATGTTAAATAAAGTTAATATGCAAAAAGCGTTCGGATATGGTTCACTATTGTGACCTCTTCCAGGATTTACCCGTTGCTCTATGAAAGCAAAGATAAGTTTATTGACAAGAGAAGTTTCTTGAACTGCAAATCATGTCATTGGTGTGCTACATGCTCTACCAACTTTAACATTCCCAATACTTGTCCTTTGTGTGGTAATAATCAAATAGAATCGATGCCTGTATCAGCTCATGAGTCCTACAGACTAGTTTATGATTATATTCATGGTTTGACCCTAGAATTCTGGTTTGATTCGAATGACGGTGTCTATGTAAATTGAATATTTCCGAATCAGAATCACCCTATGGGATTATGGCAAAAACTTGTGGATGCGAAAATAAGAAAAGAAAAGTGACGTATTCTTTGATTGATAGTTACCATAGTTTATGTCATGATAAGCGGGATCTAATATTAGGACAGATTGAAGCATGTCAAAGGTTGGTAAAGTACACAGCTCAGTACGGTAGAGATGAGATAGACAAACAAGCTATAGAGAGTGAAATAGATGAATTGAAAATGGTCTTGGACCTAATTCAGTAAATTCATGATTTGGTCATTAAGGCTCTGTGGATACTAGAACTTGGAACATTCAATTCTTCATAGTGTTCATTAAACCATTAAACCATGTCAGGTTTTAGTAATTAATACCCCGTAAATGTGACGTAGACATATTCTATTTCTGATGATTGGAGACAGTTAGTCCATTTATTTGAAAATTACCATAGGTAGATATTAATAGTATGAAGCCGTATATGAATTAGTTTAAACCAAATGCCTATGCTAATGTTAAAATGTAAGAACTGTGGCGAAGTGTTTCCCGGTGTCTACATATCTGAAGATCCCATAATTGTTTCCAAAATAAAGACTGATTCTACAACTTCACATGTGTGTTCTAGGGGGCACAAAAACGATTATTTACCTGACGATTTTATGGACTGGTCCGGACCTGAGACATTCTGACAACTAAACAAAATGTCATACTGGTAACATATCCTGATGATTTCAGCATACAGGAAGTAAAAGGCTTGGTGGAATCATTAGGCAATTTTAATATTGTAAAGTGCTTTACCCAAAAAGATCTGAAGCATACGCGATATGGTCTAGGATCTGGTAAGGTCGAAGAAATTAAAGAATATCTGCAACATGCTAAATCTGACCAGATTATTGTTGATGAACATATGACACCCAAGCAGATCTACAATTTAGAAATGAAAACAGGTATAAAGGTAGTAGATAGGGAAAGGCTAATCCTCGACTTGTTTTACATAAGATCTACTACGACGGAAGCAAAATTACAGATTCAGCTCGCAGAAATTAAATACGAGTTACCGCGAATAAAAGAAAATGCAAAGCTGTTAATAGGCAACGAAAGACCAGGAAAAGGTGGCAGTGGAGAATACATAGTCGACGTAAAATTTAGGGATCTGAAGAGGAGGATGGGGTTCATTTTAGAAAAGTTGGCAGAATCAAGAAAAAAGCGTGAGCTTTACCATGATCAGAGAGTAGAGAACAGAATGCCTATAGTTTCTCTAGTAGGGTATACAAGTTCGGGCAAAACTACCCTATTCAACCTGCTAACTCTGGAAAGTAGAGAAACATCTGAAAATTTATTTACCACACTCTCAACTACAACGAGATCGTTTCTTATTAATGGACAGAAAATTTTGCTTACCGATACAGTTGGATTCATTCGAAGACTCCCTACTTATATGATTGAGGCCTTTAAGTCGACTCTGGAAGAGTCACTTCAGGCAGACATGATCCTACTACTTATTGATTCATCAGATCCGGCGGATGAAATAAAAACAAAGTATTACAGTTGCATGAGCACCTTACAAGAGTTAAATGTAAACAAAGAAAAAATTGTAATTGTTTTTTCAAAGATAGACAAAGCTGATTTTGATGATGTTAGTAGGACCTTCAAAGAATTAAACATAGAGCGTCCAATCTTTGTATCACCCAAGTCTGGGTATGGTATAAGTAAACTTACAAAATCAATATCACAAAAAATTTCAATGTCACAAAAAATTGTATCATAGATTAGAAAGATACTGACTCTATATTATTCTATTCTAGACCCTATCAAATACCTCAATTTCTGGTCATCTACACTATCTTGGGTTTGATAAGAGCCGAACAAAAAAGTTTGATACAATCAAAAATTAATTGACATTTAACTTGCAAATACGATAATCTTAATAATATTTCCTTTGATTCCTTATTTAACTATTATCTGGTAATGGCGTTATTCCAGTGAAAAGATAATTGTGGTGATTCTTTATAATATGACTGTATTTCATTCAACCTTGCCATTGAACCGTCACAGGCCATAACTTCGAGGTAAATGGAATCGGTCCTCATTAGTTGCAAAAATGAAAAGACTTCCTCATTAGTAACACCATGCTTTACGTCATATTCAATTCTTTTAAGTACTCTGCCTATTTTTCCATACTTTTTATTTAATCTTACCTCCCATCGCGTCGCATTTTCAGATAAACCTCTCACAAATCTAACAACAGTCTGTTCCATATGTTTAACGTGCCAATCCCGCATTGGGAAACTATTTTGTTTCAAATAACTCAACATATTATACTCTAATGCCTTATATAATGTAGCGTATTGACTCGTGTGAGATGAGATCATCCGTCATTAAGAAATTATGTTTGATTTCTTGGTTATGATTTTTGAGAACAGTTTGTCAACATCATTACAATTTATGGTAATCTACGAATCCTAAAGAACTTTGTATATGAGATAGATATTAGCTTATTGTAATTGTTGTCGCGACTCAGTTCTGCTTTTGGTCTTGGTCATTGTCATTCGTTGAGCTGCATAAGATATTCCATGATCTAATTCTAGGTGGCTAAGGAATGCTACTCCGTTATTTACAGTATCTTTAACTATCAAATTTCTTCCACATTCACTACATCGAATTATGTGCTCATCTGAAAGTACCATAATTACCATATATTCGACGCCCAATATAAGTAAATTGCATTTACTCTCTTTCATTTAGACGTTAAAACTAGTAACCAAGCTAAATCTATGCAACCCATGGCCAAGTATTTAGCACGAATATGTGCAATACAGTAGAACCCCACTAGATGATGGGAACTAATCCCGACGCCTCCCGACCTGACAATTTAATCTCAGTTATTAGTATCATTTCCTTTAATTATTACTAAAATAAGATATTTGAACCCGAAAATTAATTGAATTCCATTCGCAAGTTTCCGAGGTGATATCAAAAATAACAATTAAACACTTGTGATGTCTGGCATTTATTTGCAGAGTAACTAGATATAGGAGAGATTACCTAATTAACACTAGTAGATATATAATGAATATATTAATTCATGACAACAATCGCTTCTTGATGATGGTTCTGCATGGTGCCTGTAAGCAATGACAGTGTGTCAAAAATGTAGTAAACATGAAGAATACCACTCATGTTCTGAATGTAATCAACACTTATGTATCGAGTGCTTTAATACAGTTCATTTTGGTATTAACGCTCCCAGATCCAGTAGTTCAATAGTATATAACAAATGCGTCTTTTGTGGGGAAATATATGGGAGTAATGTTAAGGTTCAAGTTTGCGATAAATGTACAATCATACTGACTTGGATATCTTCGATGAATTATCTAGCTGCAGTAAATAGGGTTTCACAGTTGATAAGGACAAACAGGCTTGATTCAAAGCTAAAAAATGAAAACTATTGTAAGGCAAATTTTGGAACACATGCTACTCAAGTTATTATGGATGCAGTAGACAGTTTAAGGATACAGTATCCCACTTGAAGAACTAGTTTATCAATAGGAACCAAGCAATTCTCCTAAAGATTATAAATATAAACAAGGAAAATGGTGAAATAGTAATTAAAGTATCTATAGTTAAAACAAATCTCTAGACATAAGACCAGACAAAAAGACTCTGCTAGGTAATCACAGTTAGTTAAGAAAGTTTAGTTCTTAATGAAGATCTTGACTAACTCTTAATTACCATAATTTAGAAACGTTCGATAATATAACTATCATATCATCTACCTAGCTACCTAGCATCCCTTTCGGCTTCCTCTATGATATTTCTTATATCTTCGTCAGTTAATGATGGTTTGATTCCTGCTGACTTTTGTATACGCTTCTTTTGTTCCTCCCTTGCCTTTAGAACTATTCTTCTTGTCAAGTCCCTTTCCATATGTGCTGTTACCATACTATCAAGAAATTTTGATTCACGAAGTGTGGATTTTTTTATGGATTTGCGAAGCTCTATATCCTCTGATACTGAAATCGCACAAGAGTAAAGGGCTAGTAATATCATATATGTTGATAATCCGTATAGCGACATCGTGGCAAGACCAAATGGTGGATACAGCGTATTCGCCAAAGTGCTCTGACCTGCGCTGAAAAAAAGTAGGAAACCAAATCCGCACATTACCAGGTAGTTTCTAACAGCCATATTCCCATGGAAATGCCGAGCAGCGACAACAAATCCTACGTAAAACAAGATACCCCCTGCAGTAGAGTTTAAGGAAGTATAGAGATCCCAGTAAAGCTCGCCTATCTCTGTATGAGGTTCATATAGATTATAGTCGTCCAAATAGGTACCTGCAAAATAAACTAAAGGAAGGCTGATCAACATCCAGTACTTGGTCTTTCCCATCTTCTGAGAGTAATGATACAAAAGTAATGCCGTAGCAACCCATTTTAAAAGAAAGGAAACAATATCAGCATAATGATACATTTTAGCGAGATCAAATAAAAGTGACCCTGGCTTTGAATTCACCGAGGGAGCTACATCAGCGGAAATATAAGCGGGTTTTTCCACAAGGCGGTAAAGACTGCCTGTTAAAAAAATAGCTGATGCAATGACCACGGCTGCAAAAGATAAGCCATAAATCAAAATTACTACTGAATTCCTATTTGATTTGTACCATGAAAAAAATATGATGGTAAAGATCCCCATAAGACCAACAGTCAAACCATAAGTCACCGTTGTAACTATTGTTAGAGATATGGGAGAGTATTGCTGCGTAGTTATTAACTGGACCAGCACAAATGCAAAAATTGATACTACCAAGTATTGAATAAGAAATACTATATTATATGAAATGCGAAGATATGCGGCCTTCTTACGAATTTGATTGCTCTTCTGTCTAACAAATTGTAGAATGTATAATTGGCCACCAATAGCTACAATTCCCATACAAACAAATAATGGAACGCTGAATCCTGAAGTCTCTAGATGGGAACGCAATTCAGAATTTTGATTAAGGCTTGTATCTATTACAATAAGGGCAAGAACAGTATAGACTATTATATTGATCTTGGTAGCGTTGTCGACTGAGCCAAATGCAAATTGATCATAAAATTTGTTAAGAAATGATATGGTAGTATTTCCAGTCTTTCCCATCGCCTTAGCAGAACCTCAATAAAAAAAGGTTATAGTCGCAGAAAGCTGTCTATACTCTTGTAGGCTTTTGACTTTTTCTGGCTATTAAAATCCTGAATTTTCAGCACCCGATATGTTTCCAGTTCCATTTGTCATGTTTGTGTCTGTCATATTAGCAGCACCCATCGTCAAATTTCCGATCATTGTGCCATTGTCTTCCTGTGCCATTGCTGAAGACATAATAGTAAATCCTGCGAACGCTACTGCCCCTAGGGTCGTTACGAGTATGGCAAAGATACCCAACAATGCTTTATTATTCCTCTATACGAGAGATATTTTATACTATATAAGTGAATCATGGAGTTGCATCACTCAAGCTGTCATAAAGAAATTTTCAAGCTTAGCATTCCCAACCAAATCAGAATCCTGAATTAGAAGGACTAACGTCGTAGGTACCGACGGCTTCACACTTAATCAACTAAAAAGCCAATATGACTTGAAAAAAAGTTCTATTGACTATCAACAAACTAAAAGAAAAAAATTTAATTATTAATCTTAATGGAGTCTATGATTCCCTATATGATTAAAGCTTGATCCTCATTATTGGTAGCGCCAAGATGAATGTTAGTAACTCCATTACCCTAAAGAAAGCTATAGAAGTTGATTCACCCTTAGCAGGGCCCTCTTCTACCCTAATTACAGCCTTATTTGTTTCATTGTTTGGAATTGTTGTATATGCATTTTCCACTTGGGTTGCTTTAAAACCCAATGCATCAATGAATTTAAGACCAATTTGATTTTCATACATATCCCAAGACGTTTGAACACCTGCAAATTCAATTCTACCGCTTATACTTATAATTGGTTATATACTATTTTGAGGAATAATAAGTGTAGAAAATGTCTGAGGATTTTGTTAAGGTGGCTGAATCAAAAGAAATAGGACCCTCATCTATGAAAGCAGTTGAAGTTGATGGTGAAAAGGTCTGCATAATTAATGCTGAAGGAAATTATTACGCCATAGGAAATGTGTGTACTCATGTTGGAGGTCCCTTGGACGAGGGAACGCTTGAAGGGTTTGAGGTTGAATGTCCGTGGCATGGTTCAAAGTTTGATATTAGGAGTGGTGAGCCAACAAAGCCTCCTGCAACGAGAGCTGTTCCAAAGTATGAAGTAAAAATAGAAGGTAATAGCATATTAGTAAGAAAACAAAAATGAGGATTGACAGAAGAATATAGATCTGCCTTTTTGAATTTGTTAGTCTCATGTTGCTTTTGCATTAATTAAATTAAAATATCAAGCACTATCAATCATAGTTTGCAACAAACATCTTTATTTTCACATTTGCAATTTAGAGGTTCTTTTAGACATATGGGACAAATTATAGCACCACATCCTACACAGGTATTATCTGCTTTATTACATGCCCAATGACTACATGTATTAATATTCAATTCAGTTTTATTATACATCCGTATGATATAAAATACTTGAATGGCTTTTTTAGGTTAGTCATAGGATCTCGTGAGATTCATACTAATTATTGACGGCTTTAAATTTCAATAGTTTGTTCCGCAATCAAGTTCTTTATAAAGGAAACTAGAAATTACAAAGTTTGACTAAAGAATTCCCCCTACGATCCCGAAAAATATCTTATTTTTTGATATAAAGTATGTCACAAAAATGATATGGGCGTTCTATCTATATATTAGGAAATCACCATCAGATATTACAAATGAGCTATAACAGAGACAGGGGTTACGGCCGTGGAAGGCGAAGGAGTTATGGTGACGATGCTAATAAGAATTTAAAGAGACGTAGCCCACCTACAAAACCCGTTGAGGTAGGTAAGATATATGTGGTAGATATTACTGAAATTACTGGAAAAGGTGACGGTATTGCTAGGGTGCAAGGGTTTATAATATTTATAGAAAATGGAAAAGTTGGGAACAAGATTAAGGTAATGGTTACTGAAGTAGCAGATAGATTTGCTAAAGCAACGATGAAGCCTAACCAATATGATTCTTATCAGACAAACTAGTTCTCTAAATAGGATTCCAGGATAGTAGTAAGAGAATTGTGCAATGAAGATGCGCTCTATAATTTTTCAGCTTTTAATACAATATAATCTATTAATCCTTTTTTAGATACAGCCATCATCTTGACTAATGATTTACAACGGATCTTCTCAATATATGATGGATAGTGTGTCGTAATTTCTGCCGCAGTTCTTTCCTGTTTTGAATATAGTAAAAAGCAAGAGGTTGATATACTTGTGTACCAATCATAGTTACATTCGTTATTTTGAATTGGCATCTCGTAATAGCTGACTTGATATATTCTAATCCATAATGCTCTGATGACCAAGTCAGATTGAGAATACCGAGCTTAAACAGTTTTTTCAAGACACTATCTAACGAAACTGTCACAGGCATGGCTACTACCAGTATGCCTTTGGGTTTCAATATTCTGTAACTTTCGGCGATAAACCTGTCAATAGGTTTGAAATGTTGCGCAGATTCTAAT
>JBHENS010000014.1:0-27757 GCA_046261955.1 Nitrososphaeraceae archaeon
GATAAAGCTACTTCATTTCTCATCGCATTCAAATAATAATTAACTGTTTGAGCATTACTTCCACACGCCTTAACTAGTCTGTAAAATTCTGGAGATAACCCTTCCATAATTCTTTGGTCTACTAGCCCACTTCGCAGCATTAAATCACTTTAAATTTCAAACTATTTATCCTTTCCATAAATCTCTATTAGTAATCGATTTATTGTTGAATAAACGCCGTTCAAATTAGTAATACATTGAGCTATGCTCTCGATATTATCGTCACTCATTTGAATCCCTTGGTTGTACTTTGTTTCAATCTTGCTATCATTGGTTTCCAAATAAATAGTATAAATTGTATGATTTCTTTGATAGGAGCAATCATGGGTATATTGTCTTATTTCAAAGTTAATTACATCTCTACCATCAACTGTATAGTTTTTCAATATTGTAATTTTCTTAACTGGATCATCTTTCCAATGCTTTAGATCAGTATCGCGCTTAAATGTCATTTCTTATCATATTCTAAAAATCGTACCCATTCAGGAAACCACAAGTTATATTCTGAAATCCCGATACCTTTGGAGAGAATAGAAGGAGAATTATAAAATACGCTATCAGCACCTAATTCTGTAGAAATCCTTGTGTTTAGTTCCTCAAGAGAGGGTACTTGTCCAATATATTTATGAGCAATCAATTCTCTATTGTGGGTATAAAGGCCAACTTGGCGTCCGTCTACTGTAGGAACATAGCTAACAATAACTGAGACCGATTTAACACCTGCTTTTCTCAGATAATAAATCGTTTCTTTGGCAGTAATTCCAGTTTGAATTGTTCCCTGAATAAGACCAATCTTTTTATGGCTAATTTTATGTCTAAGTATGTATTTTAAAGATTTTCCGGATGTCATCATTTTATTCTTACTTATATTTTCAGAAAAATCTATCATACGATCAGAATCATCATATCTATCATTAATTATAGCCTCACCTAAGTCAAATTTTGGTATGTGATGACGGTATTCTGCACTAAAACCAAGTGTCATGGGTCTGGGATAATCAGGTTCTGCATAGGCTGCTTCAATATCAATGTCAGAATGTGCTGAAAGAAAATCAGCCTGCACTTTTCCAATTTTTTTTCTAACCTCATAGATTCCTTTTCCGTCAATGGTTGCAGTAACATGAGATTCTCGTATAAATTCAAATGGATCTATCATTGTCCTTGTTGTAGGAAGAGATAGTAACTTTTGTTGACCGCTTTCAGTATCCATTTTGATTAACTGTCCTGGTTTTACGTCTTGAAAATTCATGTTGGGAAAAGGAATACGCAGGGAATTTTCTGAAGCTATAATAGAAATTGAGTTGTTCCTATCAGTACCACTTACAAGTGGCTTGAAACCAGTAGAATCTCTATATGAATATATTTTTCCTTCATACATCATAGTAAGATTTCCTCTTAAGTGTCTGTCCAAAAACTCGCAGGCTTTTTCTGGATTTTCTTTATCTATCAGTAATTTTTTGAATATGCTATAAATCTTGTACAGTGAATCAGCACTTGCTGCTTCCCCTACAAATGGATGTAGATGCAATTTTTCAATGTCTACGAAGAAACCATCAAGAATTACATTAATTTTATTCATGCTCTTAAATCTTGGGGTTCTTTTGGATAAATAACCTAATCCTGCCAAATATCGAAGGTTACTATTATTATCTGCGCTCTTTAGAATTGATCCGTCAGAAGGGAATGGACCGATACCACTAGAGGCTAAATCATCAATAATTATCTTCCAATAAGCCTTCCCTCTATGTTGTAGCATCTGTAGCGAACTAATGAAATATGACATTAGGGTTTCTTTATCTGTCGAATAATTTGTAATTGCAAAAATGCCGGCCAAGGATGAATATTATGATAGTAAAAGAAATTAAATTTTGTGTTTAAGGAAACTGCTTATCAACCAGATCCAAAACTCAAAACATTAATTTATGAATCTTAATAATTATTATGAGTGCTCATAGGGTTAATTGGTAAGGCAAACGTAGGCAAGTCTACTTTTTTTTCTGCTTCAACAGATAATATTGTGAATATTGCTAATTATCCGTTTACAACTGTGAAACCTAATCTTGGAGTTTGTCATGTGAGAATAAAATGCGTATGCAGAGAGTTTGGGGTTAAGGATAATCCAGTTCATTCTATTTGCATAGATGGTACAAGATTCGTACCAATCCAAATTATCGATGTCGCGGGTCTAGTTCCTGGCGCTCATGAAGGAAAAGGCCTTGGTAATAAGTTCTTAGATGATGCAAGGCAAGCCGATGCTCTCATACATGTCATAGACATCTCGGGTTCAACTGATTCGGAAGGAAGGCCATTAACACCAGGTACTGGCGATCCTCTTGAAGACATAAGATTTGTTGAAGGAGAATTTGATTTGTGGCTTGTTTCAATTATTAAGAGAGAAGGGGACAATATGAAGGAGCTTGATTCTTCAGGTCTAAATACAACTCAAGTATTGAAGAAAAGATTATCTGGACTTGGAGTTACTGAATCGGCTATAGATAAAGTTTTGAACAAATTGAATCTAGATAATAAGAAAATTAAAACTTGGAACGAACAGGAAATATTTGACTTTTGTCAAAATATAAGGAGAATCATAAAACCTGTAGTAATTGCGGCAAATAAGGCGGATGTTTCAGCATCTCAAAATAATCTGGAAAAAACTATAGAAAAGTACAGTCATGTAATACCCTGTACTTCTGAATTTGAGATTTTATTAAGAAAAGCTGTAAAGAACGGTTTCGTTCACTATCTTCCAGGAGACAATTCATTTGAAATTAAAGAGAATGTACAATTAAGCGATAAACAGAGACAAGCGCTTGAAATTGTTTCAAATTTTATTAAAAAGCATGGTTCAACAGGTGTTCAAGAAATAATAAATATGACCTGTTTTGATTTGCTAAAGAAAATTGTAGTCTATCCAGTTGAAGATGAATCAAAGTTAAGCGATAAGAAAGGCAATATTCTTCCAGAGGCTTATTTACTAAATGAAGGATCAACAGCAAAGGATTTGGCCCATGCTGTACATGAGGAGTTGGGAAAAGGTTTTCTTTTTGCGATTGATGTTAGAAGCAAGAGAAGGTTGGGAGCTGATCATAAATTAAAAAATAATGATGTAATTAAAATTGTCTCTGCAACAAGCAGGAAGTGATACGAATGTTATGTCTTGGAATAGAGAGTACAGCTCACACCTTTGCTTGTTCGGTAATAAGGTACTCTGATTCCAAAAAATATCCTAATATTCTTTCTGACGTTAGGGATACTTTCAAGGCTCCTGAGGGATCAGGAATCCATCCCCGGGAGGCTGCGCGTCATCATGCATTAGTAGCAATAGATGTTTTGAAAAAATCTTTCGAATTATCCAAGATTAAATATAAAGATCTAGACCTGGTAGCATATTCTGCTGGTCCTGGTCTTGGTCCTTGTTTAAGGATAGGTGCCGTCATTGCTCGTTCAATATCTTCATTTTATAATATAAAATTGATCCCCGTAAATCACGCGTTGGGACATATTGAACTCGGAATGAGTCTAACTCATGGTAAGGATTCTTTAGTCCTCTTAGTCTCTGGAGGTCATACTATGATATTGGTATTTAATAACAGAAGATGGCGTGTTATAGGAGAAACATTAGATATCACATTAGGACAACTTCTGGATCAATTTGGTAGACACCTAGGATTAGCTTCACCATGTGGATCAGAATTAGAAAGATTGGCTCATGAATCACCCAAAAATTATATCTCGTTACCATATTCAATAAAGGGAAATGATGTTACCTTTTCTGGGATACTGTCTGCTGCTAAGAGGTTGAATTCAACAAGTAAATATACAAATGAAGACATGTGTTATTCAATTCAAGAGACTGCATTTGCAATGATAACAGAAGCAGTTGAGAGAGCTCTATCTGCAACTGAAAAAAAAGAACTACTACTAGTTGGCGGTGTATCTGCAAACAAAGAACTTTCCCGTATGCTCAATCTGGCATGCGAAAGACACAAAGTAAAGTTCAATTCATGTCCAGTAAGATATGCAGGAGATAATGGAGCACAAATTGCATGGACCGGAATATTGTCTTATTTAAAATCGAAAAATTTTGTAGACATATCTAATTCCTTTGTTAACCAGTCATGGAGAGTCGATAGTGTGGATGTTTTGTGGAGAAACTAAATGTAAAGCATGCCATCGACATATTTCGATAAACAGCACGCTTTATCGATTTATGTATATTTGGATTGATTTTGTTCCGGTATCTTTTAATATATTCTGAGTTTATCTACTCCATATGTCGAATAAACACTACTTTCGGAAATCTGTATTTCTATTTACAGCACTTTTAGTTGTAACAGGAGCAATAGCAGCTGCCACATTCTCTCTAACTTACAGTGAAGCCTATCCGACCAAAGGAAAGAATCACAAAGATATAGCATTTGGTGCTATTTCAAGCATTCAAAATAACGAACAAGGCGAACCCTCGTGGATTCTTTCTGGGCATTGGCTCACAAATATTATAAATAAAACCACGGACAGTTTCAATCAAACAAATACTGCAAAGTTTGATTCATGGATCTACATGGTTATGCTGGATGGAACTGCGATGCATAAACATTCCATATCTAATTTCTCACTGAGTGATGTCAGTAATCAAGACAATGCTACATCATACAAAGGAACAGTAACAGTAACACTAAAGGACGGGCCCGTAGAACAAGTACCAATTGAGATAAAGGTATCTAACAATCACGTTATCGGATTATCAATAGACGCAACTAAAACAAACAATCATTTTGGTGATACACCGATATACGGTATCGTCCCACCCAAAGACGATGTGATGAAGATGATGTCTCATATGGGTAACAAGACTAAAATGGATATGCATATGAATATGAGTCGATAGATATCATATAAGATGTCTATTTTTAATTAGAATATCTAATTGTCCTCCCCGCTAGATAAATGCTGCCAATGTGGACACGCTAGGCAAGAGCATCCTGATATTGCTTTAGGTCCGAAGCGTGTTGGACAGTGTCGAAAGTGTAGTTGTACGGCTTTTGGTGAAGAGAATAAACAATGAATCTGAAGGAACCAAACAATGACAAATTAAGAGAGAATTTCAAATTAACGAAAGTTACTGCTTATTTTGTGGACGACATGATCAACTAGAGAAAGAGATTCCGAGAGTCCGAGATACAACTTTGGCAGAGAAATTCGATGATGATGTAGTACTCTGCGAGCAATTCACTACGAAGGATAAAGAGGATGAAATAGGACAAAGAAGACGCTTTTTGATTACCTGTATAAGTTGCAAAAACTGCGGGGGGTAAGTTTTCCGTAACAATGTTAGATTATAGAAATTCGAAAAATGACGCTACTTAAAACCGCCTTGATTCTTTGCTAGCATCTTTACAACTTCACCTTTGATTTGTACTCCATCAAGAGTTCTGCTGCAATAGCGGGTGATTTTAGATCGTTGACTACATTTCGGGTGATATTTGCTTATATTCTACTATTATAATAAAATACATGAATAAACGGTTATCTCTTGGAGTTATCGCTATGATAAGTCTAGCAACAACAATTGGTGTGATTCCAATAATACAACAATCAATTAATGCCTTTTATTGATCCTAACACCTTCCGTAAAGCACCTGTTGCCATATCAGGTGACAACATCTACATAGCATGGTGGTCAAACAAGACAGGTATCGATGAAGTAATGTTTAGGGCATCTGCGGATGCTGGAAAGACTTTTGGAGATAAAATAAACTTGAGTAACACTACGGATGCCTATTCCACAAGAGCAGAGATAGGAGCAGATGGAAGTAATGTAATAGCAACTTGGTGGGAAACAAATCAGACAGATGATGTACCAGTGGCAAAAGTTAGTAATGATAATGGCAAGACATTTGGATCACTGTTGAAACTTGGTGCAAATGGGACCATAGGTAACGGTGGAGAATAAACTCCTAAAACTATTTTTTCTATCATTTTCCTCATTATAACTAATCACAGTTGCGCCTCTTATAATATCGGCTATTTACCTGATAACAGAAATATCATTCATTAAATATTATAATCATTCATCCTCTCTTAGTTCCTTTTCATCCTCTCTTAGTTCCTTTTCGTCTTCCTCTTTGGAATCTTCAACTGTGTCCGCGGCTTTTTTAACTCCTTCTTTTACTTTCTCGGATTTATCTCCCATAACATATGATCTGCAATATGCTATTTAACGCTAGTTACAAGTGCTGTCGTGACTTTTACGAATCGTATAAAAGGTACAAGTATGAGCGATTTTTTTTTACGATTTTTTTAAGGGTTTTATTGTTAGTATTATCGCAAACAAGAACTTGAATTAAAAAACCAATATTATTACTCGCAATAATACAAGTAATTATCTAATTAATACATCCATGATTTTCATATGCAGTTCGTGTTGGAAAAACACGATGACAGACTTCACAGATTAACTTATCTGAAGTGATAACATCTGTACTCATCTCGTTATCTCTCTTTACTTCTTCGTCCTCTTTCTTATCGTTATCAGACATTAAGTAAACTAGTGTAATATTGTTCTTTAAGGTTATCATTAGATTATTTTATATCATATCCTTTCAAACTTAGCAGATTTTTTTTAAATATTTATATGATCACGACTAAAGACCTATATGGAATTTGAACCGAAACGACACGAGGTAAACACTGGCACTGGAGAAAAAGGAACAATATGTGATCCATGTCTTCACCATAGACACAACGAATGTGAACCTCAAGTGAATTGTGTATGTAAGTCAAGAGGTCATAATCCGTCGTAACCGTTCTAATTAATATATATCCACGAAGACTTAATCCATCTAGTAAATCATCTTAAGATTTTTGTTCATTATAGTAAATGACATTTGCACCGTTTGCTATATCTTGTAGCAGAGTTTCATCGTTTATCTCATTACCAGATTTATCATAGTATTTCTTTTTCTTAATGATGCCAAAGCGCCGACTTCATACCCGACGTAGCCATTAACAAAATGAGGACTTTCATTCTGAGATCCGATACATCCAGGATTTTCTTTATTTCTTCATGTTTGTACGACCTATCAATTACCTTTCGTGAGAACTCGCCTTTGAACATGTTAATTTTCTTTTTGTTTAGTGGAATATCATTCATTTCATAAAGATGGTAAACTCCAAGCAAATGTGTTGATATTGAATTTGATGCTAATCCTCTTTCTCGTAATGACATAATATATTTAATAATTTGTTTCTGTGGATCAGGAATAAGTAAGAGGTCAGAGAGTTTGGTAATATTGCAAAATTTCAAATACAATCTTATACCATCTTCATACCCACTTTTTGTTACCTCCGACTTGATTGAATTGATGAAATTAAAATATACGTCCTCTTCATTTTTCGGTTCTTGATTCTGGCTAAGCATGGACATTCTCATAATCACCTGAGCGGTATATGATAACTAAGTATTAAAGACCATCTAAATCGTTAATATGAGTCGATAGGAAGCAAGAACATGAATGAGCACTTCTGTATGTAGCGAGGGTAATAATTTTAGAGAACTCAAATTAAGATCCACCCCAATCTTTATTGGTTCTAAGTAGAATTCAGAGGAGATACTGATATTACTACAATGTGCTGAAAATTCTTACAATAATGGTCGCTCTGCAAGAACAAATAATTCTCGTAATTTGATAGAAAAACACATCTGCAATCCGTTTTAACTATCTATAAATCTTTATTGAATAGTGTTTTTTGTGTTTCTATCACTTTAGCCCATTTCTTACTGTTAAATACACTGAATTTGTATTTCGAATCACCTATCTCTACGACTACTTTAGTAAGTATCAAGCCTTCAGAATTGACTTTACCTAGTTTATCCAGCGTCGAATTTAATAAAACGTTTCCTATCTTTTTGTTTAGAGTGGTTAAATTTCCTTCTGTTTTTTCAAAAATAATCCTCTGATCGGTTAAACTTAGAATCCCGCTACCAAGTTTTACTTCAGAACAATCTTCTTCAAGAACCAATTTTTCTCCTGGATTTGGATCTATCTGTGGTGCCACATTTTTATTTGCAAACTTTGGTTATATTATCATTGCAGTATTACGTCAAATTATTGTTCAAAGGAGCCGAGTCAAACATTTACTTGACTAAATGGTATGACAAAAGGGCAATATCAAAAATTAGAATTCCAAAAGCATATCGACAGAGGATCCTTGATCAGGATTTGAGAAGAAGAAGAACTATCAGTGAATCTAGAATGATTAATTTGACAAAAGAATTTGGCTTACGGACGCCATACATATATTTCGTAGATCCTTTTCGCGCCGAGATAGTCATGGAATTTATTTCAGGAACACGAGCAAGTAAGGTTTTGACATCAGCAATTTGTTTTGATATAGGAAAGTTCGTTTCCACTCTTCATATTTATAACATAATCCATGGGGATCTTACGCCTGCAAATTTCATTGTTAATAGAAAAATCACCATGATAGATATGGGACTGTCTTTTTATTCAACTAGGACGGAAGACAAGGCAATGGATATAAGGTTATTTAAGGAAATTTTGAGGAGTACTTTTCATCATTCATTCTCTAAATTTTTTGACGAATTTTTAGATGGATATAAATCTGTTAACTCAATGGAATTGGAAAACATTCGGGAGAGAATTGACGAAATAGAAACAAGGAAAAGATACGCATCTCATGAATATTAATTGTGACATTGTTAAAATATTTCATAATGTGGAATTGGAGAACGTTCCTTGCATATATGGTTTGTATGAATGTATTTTCTTGGATCTCAATGTCAAAAACTGCGATGGTTCATGGACTGAGTGAGGAAATATAATTAACAATCCGATAGAAAAATAAATCTTGAATAAGACGGAAGAAAAACGGCAAAGATAATGGAAAAGTGTGCGTATTAAATAGGACTCTATCTTTTTATTAGGTTTCGTCCGACAAGTCTCGACATTCCTTAGCTCAGAAATTGTGCGAACTATGAGCCATAAAAGCAAATATTTATTATTGTACCGAAGATAATATTAATCTCCTCTCTGATAATGATGTAAAGTAAAGTTCTCTATATAAATAAATTAGGATTTCTAATTATTTGTAGTGTATATTAATGCTAAATCTTTTATTTTGGTAATTAGTTTTTTTCTAAGATTGAGAAAAATAATATTTGCAAGTACTAATGAAAGTAAATATGATGAAATTTTACTCCATCTCAGAAACTTTAACATCGAAATAGAATATGTGAGGTTTAAGACCGTCGAAATTCAATCAAATAGTTTGGAGGAAATTGCCTTGAAAAAATCTAGAGAAGCATATGGAAAAATAGGTAGACCGCTAATAGTAGAAGATACCGGACTTTTTATCGATTCACTCAAGGGATTTCCTGGTCCTTATTCATCTTATGTTCTTGAAACCATTGGAAATCAAGGAATATTAGATCTAGTTTCAAACAAGGCAAAACGATTTGCACTTTTTAAATCTGTTGTAGCATATAAGGACGGCAATAACAATTTGACCTTTTCCGGTGAAACTAGAGGCACTATAAGTGATCATATTTCAAAAGGAGGTTGGGGTTACGATCCAATATTCATCCCAGAAGGATCCTCAATTACATATGCGCAGCAGGGTATCACAAACAAAATAGGAGTATCCCACAGGACACATGCATTAAACTATTTCGCAGAGTGGTATCGTGGAAATTATTCAATATGACAAATCTTTTACTGTATAAGTGGCTTCTCATATCCTTCAATCCATCTCTCAGTGAATCGTTCGAGATTTTGAAGAACTACTATTCTTGAAATTTCACTTTCATCCATAATAGAGAATCTATCTAATGATTTGCATAGCAAACGCGAGTAATTCCTAATTTCATCAATTTCCAACATATCGGAACTTTCTAATCTTTGTGTGGACATTCCTATATGCATATATGATTTTATCTCTACAAAATGAGGGTTCCCTTTTTTCATCATATCAGCAAATTCATCCACGTAATTTGTTGAATCATTAAAATTTCTAATAATAGTCATTCTCAACACTATCCTAGTGTTCATCTCCGTTAATAACTCAAGACTCTCTTGCCATCTATCCCATGCGTCTCTGTATTTTGGTCTGTTAACCATCATAAACATTCTTTTATTTGATGCGTTGGTTGAAAGATACAACTGGGTAGGCAGGGCGTCTTCATCTATCAATCTCTGAAGCATTTCAGGTTCCTGACCATTTGTTACCAAAAAAACAGACTTCGTATTCTTTAAAGTCTTAAGATATTTGATTAGGTCTGGTAGTTTTGGATACATTGTAGGTTCTCCAGAAAGCGATATTGCATAGTGCTGAGGAAAAAGTGATTCATCAAGTTTTATCTTATCAGTTTTTATGTTACCATAATGCCCTACGATAAGCCTTCTACGTTCTTCGAGTAAATTGTTTATTATCATATCTGGTTCATCAACTAGATTTGCAGGCATTTCTAGAGTATCATAAAATTCGGTTGGGCGCCAACAGTAAATACATCTATTTTCACAATTCATAGCAGTTGGTGTCATTTCCATACATCTATGAGTTGAAATACCATAGAATTTGTGTTTATAACAGGTTCCTTGATTGGAGAAAGACTTTTTTGTCCAATGACAAAGTTCAACTGCAGAATGATTGTAAACACCGTATTTTGCTTTTTTCAATTTTGCCTTGGTAAGAGGCGAGATTTGGATAAGGTTTGGTGTATCTGTATGTGATATATACTCATCTGAACAACTCATAATACAAGAACGAATTGCACAATGACATTTAAATGTTAAAATCCGTCTTGTTCGGCCCTTGTTTCCATAACTTCTTTATATTAATAGAAGTGAATCAAGAAGCAAAACACATGTTAGATACTAATGAAATTTTAAGAATCGCACTTGATATGGTTAACTGGAACTCAGTACCTGCTGATACGCGGTTCATGTTCACGGTAAGAACATTAAGAAGGTAATGTTAATGATTGATGTATCAACCGCAGATTTGATGCTGGCAAAGAATTTAGGTTGTGATGCAGTGATAACTCATCATCCAATTGGCATAGCTGCTATTAATTTCTACAAAGTTATTGATAGACACATTGATTACATGAAGGAAAATGGTATTTCAGAAAATACTGCCAGAACGTCCATTTTGGATCTAAAGAGGAGAATAAAATTAGGAATCATACTCAAATATACTCTTCTGTTATTGATTCCGCAAAGATACTAGATATGCCATTAGTAAACATTCATCAACCATGTGATGAGTATGCAAGAAGAGTGATTTCTAAAAAGATTCAAAACAAAAATCCAAATTTAGTATCAGAGCTAATAATAGCATTAGAAGAAATACCAGAGTTTAAAGAAGCGGAAACTAAGATTCAAGTTGCCTACGGACAACCCGATTCAAATGTAGGGAAATGGGTTGCAGTAATCGCAGCTGGAACCAATGGTGGATTTCACGTAGCTAAGAATTATTTTGAAAATGGAATTTCCACGGTTCTATATTTTCATATTGATTATAACGATTTGATCAAATTAAGAGAAAGCCCTATTCATGGCATGGTAATATTGGGACACTTGGCAGGAGACTCAATTGGCATGAATGCTTTGGGCGATAAGTTAGAGGCTGAAGGAATGCAGGTTGTTCGAAAAGATATCATTAGAGTATAAAAATCATTATCTAACAGTTATATACTCTAGACATATCAAACCAATGTTGAACGGCCTTCGTAGTATAGCCTGGTCAGTATAGGCGGCTGTGGACAACAAAGTGAATTTTGTTGGAAGAAACCGCTCGAGGAGGGTTCAAATCCCTCCGAAGGCCTTACATAAATTAAGTTAAGGATGGCATCGTATTTGGATCTGATTCAAGGATTCAGAAAACTTCACATAGATCGTTCTTTATTTTTATAACATTTCCATAATAATTTTAGCAGCAATTGGGGCTCCATTCTTTACATTGGTCACATCAAGTCTACTAGTTTCAATTTTTTCTTGCATTAAAGTTTCCAATCTTGAGATATCGTCATATGTGTAACCGAATTTCTTTGCATTTTGTTCTTGTTCAAAATGATCCTTGATAGGTATGAAAATACCCGGCGTTCCGTAAACACGCGATTCATCTATTGTTGATCTTCCAGCTAAAGAAACCACAAGATCCGATGCACAAACATATTCATGTAAATTATCAACATATCCAATATTTCTATAATCCGTATGATTGTTTTCGAGTTTAGTTAAGGAAGGTCCCAGAGCAACCAATAAATCTAGATCCATTTTTAATATTAAATTCTTATAAGCGCTCAATGTTTTTTCAATAAGGTATCGTCCAGCATTAGTGCCGCCAATACTGACCAATATTGTTCTTTTTTCAATACCTAATTTTTTACGTAACAAGGTCCTATCAGATGTACTCAAATTTCTTACAACTGGTCCTACATAAGAGATATTATCTACATCATCACCATAATCAGGGATAATAACATGGTTACATTTCTTTAGCATATTTTGCATTGATTTGTTCATTCTCGATTCAATTGTTGAAAACATTCCATTAACAAAGTGAGTTTCTAGTAAATCAGTAATTACTATTCGTTTGCGATACTTTTTTTCCCCTACGGCAATAGATGCAAAATCTTCATCACTCACTATTAGACTATCTTTATTGCTATTCACAAAACCAGTCGCAATTTCTTTGCATTTTCTATAATACATAAAATATTTGAAAAGCCATTTTAAAGGCGAGTGTAATTGCATTAAATTATCAATATCAAACTTTTCGGGACTATAGACATTCTCAACGGAATATCCATTGTTGAAGAAAATATCATATGCTGGACGACCAGTAACTACTAGAATCTTCTCTTTAGTGAACGATTTTAATTCCTCGCAAATGGCAATATCTCTAGTAGCATGTCCTAATCCAATTGGACTTGCAAAAAATAAAATCATTTAATCTTGTTTAATATCCCAAACCAGGAAATTAAGTTTTGGTATAACTTCATAATGTGCATTTTAATCATATTCTATCACTACTGACTTTTAGCCTATAAAGAAAAATCCTATTGCAATTATTATATATACCGAAGTCAACATTATTCCTTCAAACCAATTACTTTTCCCATCAAACGCTATTAGGTTCATGATGATAGCAGCAAGAAACAAGGTTGCTAACTCGTATAGTGTAAATTCTAAGGTAAATGGTTGACCGAGTACAATCCCTACTAAAACAAGGATAGGAACTACGAATAACGCTATCTGTGTTCCAGAGCCTGCGGCTATTCCTATGGAGAGGTCCATTTTTCCCTTTCTTGCAAGAACAATAGCGCTACTATGCTCTGCAGCGTTACCAACAATGCCTACAATAATTGCTCCTACAAACATTTCACCAAAACCAAACTCCTTACTTGTTTCCCCGACAGAGCCTACCAAAATCTCACTCACTGCTATAACTCCAACCATACTTACTGCCAACATAAGAAAAGATCTCTTCTTACTCCAGTGATTGTGATCACGTTCCTTTGGTTGCTCAACTGGGTTACTATGAGGTAAAACAAAAAGATACTTGTGAGTGAAAAAGGTAAAGATAATTCCTACAACATACACGAAGAGTAGCAAGACTGCCACTGAATCGCTCAGTATTTGTATTTTTGATTGATTTCCAATATCTGTTCCATCGAGCATAGTACTTGCCATAATTGTAGGAATTGCTAACCCTATCAGCGCTAAGAAAATTAATGATGATTGCAATCCTGAATTCTCTTTATTAAATAGTTGCTCTTTATGCCGCAGTCCTCCTGCAATCAAACTTAGACCAAAAATAAGCATTATGTTTCCCAAAATAGAGCCAGTAATCGAAGCTTTTACAAGATCCAGTAATCCTGCATTGATGGCAACTACTGCAATTATTATTTCAGCAGCGTTACCAAATGTTACATTGATAAGAGATCCGAGAGTTGAGCCATAATGAGTGGATAGATGTTCTGTGGCATCTCCTATTAATTTTGCGAGAGGGATCAACGCTATCGCTGTTACCACAAACAAAATAACATGTCCAACGTGTAAAAATTCCAGACATACCGCTATTGGTGTAAAGACGAGAAGAAGGTAAATTGCAGACGATTTTGAAAATTTTAGGTTATACATCAATTATTAGGATGATAATTATTAGCACGCTATTTCAATTTTTATGAGAATCTATGAATGTTAACTTCAGAAATAGAAATAAACAAGGATTTTCTCCTCCTGAGAAAACAACTAAATTTAAAAAATATGATAGTTAAAATACTATGAACCAAATATTTGAGTTGTGAGTAAATTTGGGATTTATCCGGAAAAATCAGATATTTCTTTCGAAAGTCATTTAGAAGGATTAGAAGAACAAACAAGAGCATTATTGCTAAACTTACGTACATTCATAAAATCACTCGGTGACAATGTCATTGAAGAACCAAGACCGCACAGGATAGCTTACGCTAAAACTTTGAATTTTAGAGTTTTTGCCGATGTACAACCAAAAGATAATTCGTTGATAATTTCTATTAGAAAAGGTAGAACCGATCCTCTTATTACTTGTATAGTCAAAAGTCCCTCAGAATTAGAAGTAATCAAAGTACAGATTTCTGAGGCTTACAGTAAGATCAAATAATAACCTTTTCATATTCTAACTATGATAGGAACAAAATCAAATAGTAATCTCTCAAGCATTAATATCAGTTTGCTCCTACTGAAATTCTTGTTATCAATTCAACGAATATCAAGCATAGTCGAAGTAAGCTTGGTATGATTATATTTTATTAACTAACTTTCGATACTTTTGACTAGCTGGACTCAAGCGCCCCGGTAGAAAATATTTAAAGCCAGAATTAATGACGCGGAACACGCTGTGAGTTCCAGGAAATTTTACATCATTTCTAGGCTTGAAACTCGTTTACATTGATTAATGGTTGATTTTTCTATTTTGATAACTGTATGCTTGATTCATTGTCGACATCAAAATCCTCGGGAGTTTTAGATTTGTATTAGGGAGTTTGTGAAAACTAAGAGATTTCTAATATATTACTAATATGTATTAGAATATAATGACACTTGAACTTATTCATGTGTAATTTTCTTAAAATAGATGGAAGAAAAAAGATATAAAAGCAAATTCAGTTCAATCACTCTGCACTGTTCATGATAAGAGGAAAATTCCTTGGATGTTTTGTGGCTATTTTTTTCTTATCATATAGTATAATATCTTTTCAGACTGGTTTCGCTCAGAATGCTCAGGTCACAACTACGCAACCCCCCTCAGTCGAGGCTCCTCCGTTTATTATTGCTAAAGCAACGAGTCCTTCCTGGACACAGGTAAATTTTGAAGTAAATGCTACGAGCACTACTGGTAAAATCTCTGTATATTGTAATCCAGCCAGTGGAAGTGCATTTCCTATGGGTAGTAGTATAGTGCTTTGTGCTGCCAAAGACCCAGTTACCAGTCTTGTTAGCTATGCCATGTTTAATGTGACAGTAAAGGATGCTTCCCCTCCCACTTTCATGGTTCCACAAAATATTCTCAAACAAGCTGATAATCTTCAGGGTAATACGATAACGTATAATGCAAATGCTTCAGACGCTGTTGACGGCAACACAGTCACAACATGTAATCCTCCTTCGGGAAGTACTTTTCCATTAGGTCTCAACCAGGTAAAGTGTACTGCAAAGGATAAATCGGGAAATACAGCAGAAGCTTCATTTAGTGTTATTATTGGACAGACACCGAGCGATCAAAGTACCGAAACGGGAATTTCAACGCTTTCAGAGAATGTAACTAATCAATTGGTATCTCCTGAACTCACGGTATCCGAAAACGATACAGACGATACCCCTGAACTCACGGTATCCGAAAACGATACAGACGATACCCCTGAACTCACGGTATCCGAAAACGATACAGACGGATCTTCACCACCTCTCAGAGGTGTTATAGAAAATGATACTGATGACCCCCAGGTACAGCAATTAGAGAGCAATCTCAATGAAAATAATGATTTGATTAAGGTCACTATTGACTCGTTACAGAGTCATAGGGCGACAGAAGGTTCGTTAATAAAAATTAAGGGAACCTCAGCTCACGATTCTGGTAACGATAAATTATCTTTTACATGGAAGCAAACGGGGGGTGAACCTGTAGATCCAAAAGATGCTCGCCTAACTTCACATACAATTGCTTCAGGAATTGCGCCACAAATAGGAGGAAACATTACAAATTTAACCTTCGAAGTCACAGTCCCCCAGGTTAACACGAACGATGATGACAAATTAATAAACACGAACGATGATGACAAATTGACTTTTGAAATCATTGCAAAAGATGATAATGGTAACTCTGCAAGCGATTCTGTTGACATCTTTGTAGATAATAATCCTGAATTTGTAGGTACAGGTAACTCTCAAAACGACCTAAATGTAGAGAGTATAACAAACCAAGAGCAGAATAAGAGCAATTTGCCTATATCCGCGCAAGGAGATATTGAAAGCCCCATTGAAGTACCAACCTCACTGGACAAAGGATTTACTTTTGTCAATATGTGGGGTTCATTTGGTAAGGGGAATGGAAGATTTGATGGACAGAACGACGTTGATCCATTAAATGGTCGTGTATACGTTGCTGATTATGCTAATCATCGGATCCAAGTATTTGATACTAAAGGGAATTACGTGACAAAGTGGGGAACTTATGGTGAAGAAAATGGTCAAATCCACAAAGCTTCAGCTTTAACTGTTGTACCTTCAGGAAATATATACTTGAGCGATCAATTTAACTATCGTATTCAAGAATTCACATCTAACGGAACTTTTGTTACCACATGGGGTACTAAAGGAGAAGGAGACGGTCAATTTCTTCATCCACATGTCCCCGGAGTTGATTCCGAAGGAAATGTCTATGTAAGTGATAGGGACTTGGCAAACGTTCAGAAATTTACTGGAGATGGAAAATTTATAATGAAATGGTCCGAAGAAGGTTCAAATGACGGCCAGCTATCAAAACCAGAAAGTGTCGTAATCGATTCAAAGGATAATGTTTATGTTGCCGATTTTGGAAATCATCGGATCCAAAAGTTCACTAAAGATGGCGAGTTCATTTTAAAATGGGGATCCAAGGGTATCGAAAATGGGGAATTTAATGGACCTGCAGGACTGTCAATTGATAGAAATGACAATATATACATTACAGACAGGAATAATAATAGGATACAAGTGTTCACTGATAACGGAACATTTCTAACAAAATTTGGCACGGAAGGTAGCGACTCCAGTCAATTTATTTTACCAGAAGGAGTTGGAGTGGACAAGAATACAGGTCTAGTTTATGTGGCAGATACTGGCAACTACCGTATACAAGTATTCAGGCCTGTGGCATCTTCCGCTCCTGTAGCTTGATAAGTTATTTTACTAGATACCTTCCAAAATAAAGCTCTGTTTTTAATGACTATCATGAATATAAATAACTAAGAGAAAAAGAGAAAGTTCAGAACAATAATGACAATTCCATCTTGGAAAAAAATTATTTCGATATTGGAAATATTCTGTATGTGGCTCCTTCATCAGTGCCTCAGGAAGCTGAAACCACGTACAAATAACCATCAGAGCCAAGTTTTAAATCAGGTCCTCATTACTCGGGCAATTCGTAAAATGTCATCTTTTTTCTAAATTCATGAAATCTTGATTCGCTACCTTATATGAAGTACAAATTGTAGTCAAACATGGCATCCGATATTGAATAGAGTCACAAACTAAAAATCCGCTGTCCTTCTTAATAATTTAAAAGCAATGTTTGGTCCCAATTGCTGTCTAAAGGCTAGCTCTATCCAAAGGAGTGCCAAGTATTCTAACATACGAGCGTTCACTAATGGTCCTATATCAATAACATCAAATCCAATATCAATTGCCAATTCTCGTACAATTTGTTTTGCATGGCTATCGTCACCACAAATGAAAAGATCTGCTTTCTGTGAATCGAATATCAAATTACCTAATGTCTTGGCTCCTATCATATTAAACGCTTTGACAACTTTTGCGCTTTTGGCCAAATTAGATATTTTTTCGGCAGCAGAAGTATTTTCCAGCGCTAACCCCTTTAGATCTGGGGTGAGGGGATTAGTTGGATCAATTAGTATTTTGTCAGTCAGATTTCCTGCGACGAGTATTGTTTCTTCAACTGAAGTCCAGGGTACAGCAAAAACTATGACATCTCCGAATGCTACAGTTTCCCTGATTTCTCCAAACTCTAAATTCTTATCCGACTGAATCAGTTTTTGGACGTTCTGAGATTGACGATTGCGGATGCCAAACATGATTTCATGGCCCTTTTGTCTCCACCTGATTCCGAGTGTCCCACCCACATCTCCGGTGCCAATTATTCCGATTTTCATATCTAAATATACCGTGACCGCATATTTTAAAAGATTGGATCTAGTTTAATCTCTGATAAATAACCAGGTTATCAAGATTAATTATTCACGCCGATAAAGGTATACTATTAACTAAATTACAGCAAACTTTGTATGCAACGAAAGTATTATTCTTATTAGATAATAATAATGGATATGTCAGTAACTTGTTCAAGCTGTGGTAAGAAGCTTCAAGATTATCCTAATTATTGTTATATGTGTGATGACTATTTTTGCTCTGATCAATGTCATATGAATAAGCACAACAAACAATGGCAAAAATTTTGACTCCGGAGGTGGTAATCAGATTACAAATTACCAATCAGCATCTTAATTTGTTCTGTTTAGAGTTACCATATTCCTCAACATAATAAATTAACAAGTTTTATAAGGTGACCAATTTAAGGATTGTTTATGCAAGGTATGCTTTCTGTAAAATGCAAGAATATTCACCTATGTAGCTTTAGAGAATGCAGTAATTCTGGTCCTGGCAATATTAAATCAAAGTTTTATTCAACCGTTTTATTAGCTACGTTTTCAATTATTATAGTCGTTGTTACTTCCTTGGTCAGTAATGTCATAAATATCATTAGTGATATTGAAACAGCTCGTAATTATAATCGTCAGAGTCAATCTGCAATTCGAACGATAAACCATTTTACATAGGTATTAATTTTAGACGTTCGTATATCGAATCATGAAAAATTTTAAACCACTATTAATTTACACTTTGGCTTTTGCTACTACTTTAGTCGTCTTTTTGAATTCGTCTCAGGCCCATATAGATTCAGTTGATACGCAATTTTGGGAAGATCCTCAAGATAACTTGGAAATTGAATTTGGATATGAGCCCGAAGAACCAATTATTGATGCATTTACTAATCTTTCATTCAGCATAACAGATTGGCGAACTGGAGAGCATGTCAAAGATTATGTTGCATTAGTAACTATAACACAGGGAGAGAGGCTTTTTAGATTTCAAAACATAACAGTCCCTAATGGGGATTTTTCCGTGGATTATTTGTTTCCCGAGGATGGAACACATCAAGTTTTGCTAAGAGTTGACACAAATAATTCTATTCATGTGGCATCTTTTCAGGTATTTGTGCCTCACCAGTCTCCGCCAGAATTATTGAATGATGTACATAATGTCACAATTAGTTTAGGAATACTTATTGCGATAACGGGAATTACTATAGTAATCTTGAGAAGGAGATAAACTGTGGTTCGAAGTTGGTAAAGATGAGGCGGCAAGGGAGCACTTGATATATCCTCAGACCACAGGGAGCGTCATAATTAGGTTCGGTACCCTTAACTTCGATAATCAGACTTAACTCACGCTAATCCTTGCCAGTCACGACTGAATCATACGTTTAGATATCTTTCGTTTCTTGATATTACTAATTAGCAGTTCTATTCCATACGCGATTGAAGAGCATAAAGGCACGGAAATGCTCATCAAGTAAAATTAAATTCTAAAATTCTTAGAATCTAACTATTCAATAATATAGTATGCGGCTAATTTCAATACAGATTTATTCTTTGGATCAAATCCATCAATTGCTTAAAATATCTGAATATTCTGAAGTAGGCCAATAGTTTTTCTAATCTTTCAATAGGTAAAGCTCAGATCATCGGAATTGACTACTATAGCAAGTTAAAGATCTCTTTATCATTATCTTATTATAAAGTGCAAACTATCTTTATACTATGCAAAGAAGTTTTATATTCATGGCAACGATATTCCTAAATCACTCGTGCCTTGGATATCCGAACTGGATTCACTTGGAATTAAATCAAAAAAATTAAATGAATTGAATGATGTTTACGAGGTAAAAAATCTTGTCGAAAATATCAAGCAATCATTATTTCAAGATTTTAAGTCCAGTTTTCAAAATAACGTTCTACCATAATCTTAGAATTTAGTATATAATTAAAAGATACCATAATCAGTAAGGAATTACCGGACATATAGTGGACCAAGTTTTATGAAAATAATAAATTTTTACATATGACTCATAAAAGACAAGATGTACAAGATGTACACATGCGTTGAGATTTATTTATTAAACTACTGCTTGCAATCAAAAATTAAAAGGGATTTGATCTATTAAGTATAGAATGATTTTGTAACTCCGTAAAAAATTAGATTAGACGTCTATTTTACAGAATTGATGTTTATCCTTTTATATGAAATAGTTATTGAGTAATGTGCTTCAATATTCAAATTTGTCTGGATGAATTTTGATACTACAAAAAATCAGGAAGAATTTATTTCAAGGGTGGACAGTGTTTGTAAATCCCTTAGAAGTTTTGAGGACGAATGCTACATTGAAGATAGACTCAATGAAAAATTGGTTCCTGAATTTAGTAAAATTGGACTATTGTCACCTATACTGGCAAGGATTACAGAGAATGGAAAGTTCGAAGTAGTAGCCGGAAACCGAAGATTTAAAGCATGTAAATCCCTAGGATGGAAAAAAATACCCTGTCATATAGTAGAACTTGATGACAGACATGCTTTTGAAGCCTCCATAATAGAGAACATTCAGAGAAATACTCTGAATATAATAGAGGGAGGCTTGGCGTTTAGAAAATACATCAATGAGTTTGGATGGGGCGCGGCTTCTGAATTAGCCAGAAAACTGTCAAAGAGTTCAAGCTATGTTTCTAGCCCTTGGAATTTGATTTCTAGTGAAACTAATGATATTTTTCGTCGAGTTGTATATTGTTCATATGTCTCCTTGCATTCATTTTTGAATCAGGCCCACCAACAAGCATTTCTATTCTTCGGCTATAGCATTGCATTAGTAACGATAATACATATGTTCTATCCTTTACTGTAATCTTTGATTGCTTGTCTTCAACTAACTCCCATAAATTCTTGATTATTTGGTTTATTCCAGAAATATAGAGCTGAAATTCATTCGGAATTTCTTCCTTTACATAGAGTTCAAGTGAGCTTCTTGCTTTCTTTTTTATTTCAGCTAGATCTCTACTAATGGTAGACTGATTGACATTGAGCTGATGCGCAATTTCTGACTGTGAATATCCTTTACTATATAACGTTAGCACCTTAGCTAATCTGTCCTGGTGCTCAAGGTCTTCTTTTTGAACTGTGTGATCATCGTTCTCTAGTTTACGTAAAGGGAGGAAGCTTTATGTATGCTCGTGGTCAAATTATGCATTATTATGCAAGCTTAGCTTTTAAGTTTTCTATCGCTAAAGTGTCAAACCTCTTATCAGATATTTGTAATCAAATCTGATGGAATTCTTTTTGCTCGTCTACATAGCATTTTGAATGAATCTAGGATATCCATCTCGATAAGTCCTGGTAAATGCTCAATATTGGGTACATAGTTATTTAGGGTGTATAGATCTTGTATTCTAACTTCAATCTTGATGTCATTGCTCTTTAGATCTTCAGAATCTGATCTATTTATGATTTTTACAGACTTTGCAAAATTGTTTTGGTAATGGTTTTCTAAAGGATACTTTCCAGTGTGTATAGATTCTTGAATCATATTACATAATTCGGAAATCTTCATATCTATATTACTTATAACCAGATACTTTAGTTTATAACAATAAAGAGCTTCCCTTATTCTTAAAATAAAATTAAATATTGATTCGAATTCTAATAAAAAGGAAAACAGACTTCGATATCAGATTTTATTTGAATTATGGAACAAATATTTTCTTTTATTTTGTTACTTGCGGTTGCCTGGATCCATCACTCTCGCTCCAAAGGCAAATTGCACAACAAATAATAAATAATATCTGACGGAATTAGAGCCGTACGCGATAACGGACGATAATAATCCCGCCAGCGAACGTATGATGGTATCTTCGGTACGCTCATGATAATATCGGCAACAAATTATAAAGCCATTTAATGGCCACCGGCAGGATCTAAATTGTCAAATTCTGCGAGTTCCACCAGTCCAGTTAGTCAGATGTTAATTAATTTTAGGCAACAAAATATAAAATAATTAAAGAACCGGTGGGGTCGGACTCAATGCGTAGAGTGTCCCACGGGTCTCGTGTCTCAATTTGTTTAGGGAGTAATCACAAGTATCGGACTAAATTATAAGAACGTGGCTTACCTAAGTTTACTAATGACTTGCCTTTGCTATAATTTCAGATTATTAATACAAGGCTATAGGCTTTTAAATATAAATTAAGTATATCACTGAAAAAGCTTATTGGGGATAAATTTTGGAAAAGAAAATATCTCATTCTCATGATTATGATCCAGCTCTTCTAGAAAAAATGTTATTTAAAGTATCCAAACGATGGATTGCAGGATATTCCAATATAGAAGCAATTGCCGAAGCTAGAAAGTCCAATCAATATGGAATGTCGGCCATTCTTAACTATCTGGGGGAAGGTTATACTGAAAAATTTCAGGTTGATAGATCGGTCTTAGAGTACTGTACATTGCTTGACCTATTAAGAACCTATAATATTAAAGGTAGCATTTCTGTAAAACCAACGCAAATTGGTCTTAGTATTGGGTACGATATATGTTTAGAGAACTTTACATTGATTTCAGAAAAAGCAAAGGAGAGTGGACATTTTATGTGGATGGATATTGAAAATTCTGATTATGTCGAAGATACACTGTCAATTTATCTCGAAATCCTAAGACAAAATAGAAATACAGGGATAGCAATTCAATCCTATCTAAGAAGGAGTCATAGTGATTTACTGCATCTTATGGAAAATTCCGCCAATCTAAGAATAGTAAAAGGTGCATACAGCGAAGAAAAACATGAGGCATATCAGTCAAATAGTGAAATAAGTCAAAATTTTTCAAGACTGATGAATGTAGTACTCAAAGAGTCATCTTACAAGGGAATTGTGGCCATTGCCACCCATGATTCGAATCTTATTGACGAGGCATTATCATTGTCTACTAAAGGATCTAAAAGAACGAAAAACTTACAGTTTCAATTATTGAAAGGAGTACGGGATGAATTAAAGAAACAATTAGTTAATGATGGATATGCGGTCCTAGAATACATACCCTATGGCGAAAAGTGGTTACAATATTCTCTAAGAAGAATTAGGGAGAGAAAAAGAAATATATTTTTACTCGCCAGATCCCTTTTAGAATCTTGATTGCTTTTGATTCCTCAATGCCTTTATTGTACAGCTTTCATCAACATCATCAACATCATCAACATCATCAACATCATCAACATCAACCCTATTATTTCCCGCTATTCAATTGGTGAGTGTGAGCGTCAGTAGTATGGTATTTAATAATGAAGATACGTTTCAGTGTTTTCTTGATAATAATCAGGAGTATCGATTTCATAGCTTATATGATAAGGCAATCAATCTAGTTTCTTCAGAATTTGGAAGAACTTATCCTGTTATTATTAATGGTAAGAAAACATACACATCACAAACTATTATTCGGACGTCCCCAACAGACAGAAGAATCATTTTGGGATATATAATGAAAGGTAACACAACCCATGCAAAAAAAGCAATTCAAGCGGCAAGCAATGCATTTGAAAAATGGAGTATAATGGATTACGGAAAAAGAGTAAAGTTGTTTAGGAAAATAGGGACTATTATAAAGAGACGTAAATTTGAGTTAGCGGCCTGGCTTACTTTTGAAAATGGGAAGAATAGGTATGAAGCAATTGCAGACATTGATGAAGCAATCGATTTTATTATGTTCTATTCTCATGAGATGCAAAAAAACAAAGGATTCGTCACTAGGAAGGTGGGTAGTCAAGACGAGCAAAATACAAGTATAATGAAGCCATATGGAGTTTGGGCCGTTATTACTCCCTTCAATTTTCCTGCAGCAATTTTGGTAGGCATGTGTGTTGGTGCTCTTATAACTGGTAACACGGTTGTCCTAAAACCCGCAAGTGACACTCCAATTATAGGTTATAAGATTGTTGAGATTATGCTTGAAGCAGGGATCCCTAATGGAGTATTAAATTTTATTCCAGGATCTGGTGTTGAAATAGGCAAGACAATAATTGAAAGCAAAGAAGTGGATGGTATTGTATTTACTGGATCACGAGAGGTTGGCTATATGTTAATGAGTGAATCAACCAAGACAAAACCTCGTCCAATAATTGCAGAGTTAGGAGGAAAAAATGCAACTATCGTAACTGATACTGCAAATTTAGATATGGCAGCAGAAGGAATAGCTAAGGCTGCGTTTTCATTTTCAGGACAAAAGTGTAGCGCATGTTCGCGTGTTTATGTTCAGAACAATGTTAAATCTCAATTCTTAACAAAACTAGTAGAAAAAACAAGAAAACTAAGATTAGAAAACCCTAAAGAGAGCGATAGTTTCATAGGACCGGTAATAAATTTGAATGCGTACAATAATTTCAAAAAGTTCTCCAAACTTGCTTCAAAACATGGTAACATTTTAACGGGAGGCTCAGTTGTAAGAAATAGAGAATTTAAACATGGCTATTATGTGGAACCGACAATTGTAGAGGGATTACCAACACCTCACCCTTTACTTAAAAAGGAACTATTTGTTCCTATTTTGTGTATAACGGAATACGATAAGTTTGACAACGCAATTAAAATGACAAATCAATCGGAGTATGGACTTACATCCGGAATCTATAGTAACAAGAAGGAAGAAATTTTGAAATTTCTTCAGGATATAGAAGCGGGGGTTGTCTATGTAAACAGGAAAAAAAGTTCTACAACAGGTGCAATGGTGGGACGCCAATCATTTGGAGGTTGGAAGGATTCTGGAACTACGGGAAAAGGTACAGGTGGAAAATATTACCTTACGCAGTTTATGAGAGAACAAAGTCAAACTGTTGTCAAATAGACTTTACATAAAATTAGAACACTAGACATGTATGATCATGTATCGAGCTGTAATAACTTTTATCATTGGTGGGGTAGGGCCCAATGAACAAGAACAACAACCAACTGTAACCCACCAGTTGGTGTTTAGGAGTTAATGTAAAATGATCAACAATTATATAAGGATCTGTCCTACTGTATATTCCCAAACAGCTATGATCAAATGAGATGTCGCTGTTCTTATTTATGTATCAAAATTTTGAACTCGTTTGAATTCCTATTGTTTCTAGATCGATTACTAATCAATCAATGTTTCTAACAATATGCCTAACGCATATAGATACATCTATTCTAAATGATAGCAACTACCTCCACCGATCTTCTGATAATACTTTTGATGATAGTCTTCTGCCTGATAAAATGTAGATGCTGGTACAATTTCGGTAACTATTTTGTTCTGAAACTTATTGGAATCATCCAACTCTTGTCTTAATTTTCTTGCAATTCTCTCCTGGTCTAAAGTATGATAAAAGATCGTAGAACGATACTGAGATCCTATGTCAGGACCTTGTCTATTCTTGGTAGTTGGATTGTGTATTAACCAAAATAAATCTAAGAGATCTTTGTACGAAATTTCTTTAGGATCATATTCTAATTGTATAGCTTCAGCATGTCCTGTCCTATCGGTACAAACATCCTCATATGTTGGGTTCGGAAGATTTCCTCCTATATATCCAACTCTTGTTGATTTTACTCCTTTTGTTTTCATGAACGTATCCTCTACACCCCAGAAACAGCCAGCGGCAAAAGTAGCTATTTGAAGATTATTTTCATCCATACCATAGTCTAGCAACTGATGGTCCTAAAACTTTTTTCCAGATCTCAAGGTCCGCATTTATTTCCAAAATCCCCTAATCAGAATTGTCGTATCAATCTTGTTTTCGTGATCTGATTGGTTTGGATCTAAGATGAAGATGACAACAAGGACAAAATGATCCATCATGAAAAAAATATACCGAACATCTCCTACAATATTTGACTCCATCACTATATCTTGCTCCTAATATGCCTATTTCATCACAAATACGTTTGCAACCCATTGTATAAAATTGCCTGATTCATTTTATAATGGTGAATATACCTCGCAGGGAGTGGGTGTAATGAAAATATGAATTCCAATAGAATGTTTTTAGATTTTTAGAAAGTGACGACTAGGTAAAATAGAAAACTATTTCATATGTATACATTATCCTTTACTAATTTTTGTAGTTTTGCTATTGCCTCCACAAGTGGTTGATTGGTATTGAAAATAATCAATGTGTGTTCACCCGTCTTATTATCAGGCCAGAATTCGCCTTCACAATAGGAGCAAGTATTATAGTTGAAATTGTGCTTGCTTAGAATTTCAAAGCCATTCTTAGAGAATTCACTTTCATAGTAGCCCAGCCATCCTGGATGCATTGTTCCGTCATTATCTAAATTATTTGATACTTTATGGGATGGGGAATAAAATCCTCCCACTATCTCATTCCCTGTAGAATTCTCATCCATCACTGTGATGCTACCTTTCATCCAGTCATATTCGGTATCAACGATAGAGTAATTTCCTGCTGGTAATACTTTTGAATCAGATGCATCGGCATACTCCATTTTTCCAGTGGAATAAATCACATCTCCAGAACTATCTTCTAAATTAATAGTGTGGGGATGTGGCGTATTCCAAGGGGCGTCTGCATTAAGAAATACAATGGCTGTTCCTATGGAAAGAACTAGGTGAGTTGGTACAAAATATGGATTACGGTCTGTAAGAAGCTTATGCTTCTCTTTAGACCAATCTTCATGTGCTTCATTAGCGATAAGAATTATGAAATAACCCACAGATCTTGGTAAATGTATAGTTTCTGTGTCATATACAGATTTGGCCTGTGGGATTTCTAACACTTCTTGTTCTGCACCGAGGGACCTATTATTAACATTCATCAACAATATTATTGATATCACGTACAATGAAATAATAAAAATAGATTTTTTAGACTTATTCATCTTCAAACATACCTAGTTACCAATCGCGGTAATCTTACATACTCAAAATATAGTGTGTCATCATATACTTTGGAATTCTCATATTTGTTCCAAATTCTGTTTTGATGAAATTTATGCTGATCTGTTGATTTTGTTAAAAATGTTATCAGTTTATGATTCTTACTCATAATACAATACAATATCTAGCATGACAAATAAATAGATCGTTTATATATATTTTATATGTTAATAGAATAGGGCTTAAAAATCACCTTACGCCGTTGTACAATCAAATTATTTGAGAATTGAATAGCTTTTTATAAAAAATTTTCTAAATTGATTCACTGCATGAGGAACTTATCGGGTTAATGATTAAACATGCTTAGAGCAGAGGCCCTTAATTTGTATCTAGTTGTTCTTTTTATGATTCAAGAT
>JBHENS010000015.1:0-25871 GCA_046261955.1 Nitrososphaeraceae archaeon
TCATTACGGATATCTCGGATTTTTTAATACTAGTCTTTCATTCGGGTACAATACTTAAATACTTGATCAGCGTATAATAAGTACTTAAACGTTATAGTGTCAAAAGTAATTCCGTGTTCAACCTGTAAAATAGAAGAGAGCAAGATGGTTACTGATTTAGTATCCGGAGAAATTGTGTGTAGTAACTGTGGAACAGTTGTAATAGATTGTATAGAAGAGAATGGTAAGGAATGGACAAATTCCAAAGACCGTGAAACCGATAAGAGTAGAATAGGAATGCCATTTTCTCTTGCAGTACATGATATGAATCTATCAACGATAATTGGCAAAACAAACAAAGATTCTACCGGACAAACGATTGATTCAGGAATGCAAGCTAGAATGAACAGATTGCGAATATGGGATTCACGTACCATGTTTCGGGATAGCTCTTCACGTAATTTTACAACCGCATTCATTTTACTAGACAAGTTGAAGGATAAACTAGGTCTTACACCTCCCATAGTTGAAAAAACTGCATACACATACCGAAAGGTCCAGGAAGATGGCTTAATAAGAGGTAGAACAATAGGCGCAGTACTTGTTGCTTGTCTCTATATAACATGCAGAGAACTGGGCGTGTCTAGAACAATTGATGAACTTGCACAAGCTAGTAACATAAGAAGGAAGGCTATTGCAAAAATTTACCGAGATATTGTATTTCACTTGGAAAGAAAAATACCACAGGTAAACTGTTTCCAATGTATAGACAAAATTGCAAATAAAATCGAGTTGAATGAAAGGACAGTGAGGCATGCAAGAGACCTTATGAAAAAAGTTCTTGAGCAAGAATTCTCTGCTGGAAAAGATCCAATGGGATTTGCCGGAGCAGTATTGTATGTATCACTTCAAATGGAAGGCAAAACAATTAGACAGATTGATATCGCAGAAGCCGCTGCAGTTACAGAAGTGACTATAAGAAATCGAGCCAAGGAATTAAAAAGTAAGCTACAACTAATTTAGCAGTTTCTTTGAACCTGATAAGGATTGAAATAAGTAATCGCATATCATCATTATTGGTATGAGATGAATACTCTTCTTCTTCTTCTTCTTTCTTCAAATGTCATATATCCATACATACATGCAAACTGATTCAAAAATATTTTAATGCTTTAGATGATATTAACATACATTGGTAAATGATGATGTAGATGCTCTATTTTCACTCTATGAGATATATGATCGAAACAGAGATTCTGCTCTTTGGTTCCTCGAAGATTTCAATGCAAAAAGCTATCAAGAGTATAAACAAAAGTATCACGGTACAACTAAAGACAGATGCCATTTTATTCGGGTTTGTGGTTTTTTTGAGCTCTCAGGCACATTAGTAAAGAGAGGACTGATTGATGCTAACCTGTATTTTGATGTTTTCAACCCCACTCCTTTCTGGCAGAAGGCAAAACCAATAATAGAAGGAATGAGAGAGACAAGACCATTTATTTATGAAAATTTCGAGTTTTTAAATCAAATGAAACTAAAATGGGCCCAAAAGAGAACAAAATAATCAATGCGTGAATCTACAAATGAATGAATGAGTGAATGACAAGCAAACTAGGAGAATAATTTAGTACAAAATCTCATGAAAACACGTAAAGCAAAACAAAATAAAAAAACTAAAAACGAATAGAATAGGAACGTGCTAATACTTTTTAAAAATCAATCTTTCCAATTCTACCATTCCGATAATCCTCCAATGTTTTATCTATCTCTTCTCGAGTATTCATAACGAATGGTCCGTACTGTACTATTGGTTCATTGAGGGGCATTCCTGCGACAAGCAATACATCCAGAGGAGATTTTGCATTATCCGATTCTCTAATTGAAATATTTCCACCGTCATTTTCGAACACAATCAAGTTCTTTTCATCAACCGCTGTTTTATCTTTGCCGAAAAGACCTTTACCACTAATAATATACGCAAATGCATTAAGATTTTCAGGAACAGACTGCACAACTTCCCCTCCTGGTTGCAGGCTAAAGTGCAAGTACAAAATGGGGGTTAAAGTATTGATTACTGCCTTAGCGTCACGGTAATTTCCTGCAATAACTTTAACCGATACTTTACCATCAGAAGTACTGACTTGAGGAATTCTTGTCGAAGGAACATCCTGGTAATCGGGTTTATTCCACTTGTCAGTTTTGGGAAGATTTATCCATAGCTGAAATCCATGCAACCTTCCGCCACTTTTAGCAAACTCTTTTTCTGGCATTTCTGAGTGAACCAAGCCAGATCCTGCTGTCATCCACTGAACATCACCAGGTCCAAGCTTTCCAGAGTTTCCCTGAGAGTCTTTATGTTCGAATCTTCCTTCAAGCATGTATGTAACAGTTACAAAACCTCTGTGCGGGTGTTCTGGAAAGCCTTTACTCTCATATGGTAACAAATCTAAAGGCCCCATCTCATCTAAAAGTAAGAAGGGATCTAGATTTCGAATAGACTGTGAAGGAAAGGATCTATGTACTACAAAACCATCACCTTCTGGAGTTTCATTACTTTTTGTCACAAATCTTATTGATCGATCATTGGCGCTGGATTCATCAGAGTTATCAATAACATTACTTTCTTTCCCAGTTTTTTCCTTTTCCTGTTCCTTTTCCATATTCCATATTAAATAATATCCTATTTAAGTAAGGTTGTAATCTCAGACTTGGCTAGATAACAATGTCAGCAATTAGCCGTTTTTTGATACGGTTTCAAGTAACTTTACGTAGGGACCTTGTCATAAACAAAAATAATTAATACTGAATTTCAGGCAATAATTCCTAATTATGAGGAATATTAATTTCCAGTCTAGTCCAGCATTATTTCCAGTACTATGGGATTTGTACCCCTGATCTTATTAAATGATCTAATCAGAGTTGTTATAAAGCCATATTTCTTATCAATCATAGAATACACAATTAAAGATTCTGTGGAATCAGCAAACTTTGCTTTCCCTTCAAACCAGTCTCCTTTAACGCTTCCACGAATATCACATGGAGCGATCCTCACATGTGGATTGTTCCTAATCCTCTTTATCTTACCTGATTTTACATCAGTTCTAAAATATATAAGACCTTGGTAAATTATGAACCAGATGGGAGTTCTAACTCCAGAGCCATTTTTCTTGTAAGTTTCGACGCTAATGTACTTAAAATTTGATAATTGAGATAGCTTGTCTTCAGACATGTATATTACTATAAACATACAATGGACTTATTAGTGAATCTTTCTGAAAATAGGTTACATCTAAATATCATTACAAGAAAGGGTGGAAAAAGGGGAATATGCAATGTTTTATTCGCGATATTCCAGAGCTCATCGTGACTAAATAGAATAATTTCTCTAAATTAGCACAAGTGCAGTAGCATAAAATTCAAGCATTAGTAACGTTAGTTCTCATTTATACAACGTTTACCCTAAGCGTTCCACTGCTTTTTTTAGATCCCCTAATACCATTACTGGATGGAATTCAACCTTTGCTCCAAAGTCTTGAAACAATGGTTCAGCAATACTCGGTATCATATCAGCACTCTCCATGTTAACTATGAATGCGAATGTTCTATCTCCCCCTGCCTCAAAAAAATAAGCAGCCTCAGCGTTTACTTTCTTCATATATTCTTCAAGATTTTGCAAAAATTTTGGGTTCTTGACCATTTTATTACCGGCGTCAGTAGAAATTTGCGCCCTTACTAAAAATCTCACAAGCCTAATTACTCACTAAAGTATAAAAATCTTTGAATTGGTTCACATCTTGTTTGGGCTTTAAACATTAAAAAATGTGCAAATAATTCGAGTACATCTAGTAAAGAGTGCACTCTGATTCCGTTAGATTCAGATATTAAGCGTTTGTTTGTCAGAATAATGATATCAGAAGAACAGTCATAAGTCAGGTAACGAGCTACTATCCATTACAATCTAGATAAATAACAATGGGCGCAATTACAATGTCGTGAATTATTATGATTGGGCATACTCAAGTAATTACATGGCTCACTCTACATCAAAAATTTGTAGGATATATCTATTAATATAGTATTAGTCAAAAGATGTCATATAATACTGCCTATGTGGAAAAAGCCATAATATTAGGATCACATAGTTCGTGATATTTGGTTTTTCAACTAGGTCAAATATCGCAAGTTCAATATATGCAATTTTTGCACTATACTTGGTAATTGCTAGACGATCTAGTCAAGGATAGAGTTGATAATAATAAACCCAGACATGAGGGTCTAACTCATACAGTTGATAAACTCCAGTTTTTTGATAGTGAGACCTTCAAAATCCTGGCATCCTTTATTGATGAAATTAAGATACATAATATATATCCTCTATTAATTTCTGACAATCTTCTTCAGAAAAGAATTTCATATTATCATGAATTTGATATCAAGGTTTCAACAGGAAGTACCCTAACAGAATATACAATATCGGGCAACTATTTTGACAAATTCATAGAGGAATCTGCAAGGATCGGATTTGACATCATAGAAATTGGTGAAAATAGCATTGATCTAGATATTGAAAAGAAGAAAAAATTTTCCGATACAATACTTTCAAAAGATTTAGAAATTAGGTGGAAAATAGGGAAAAAAGATCCTAGACATCAGCTTGGAATCGATAGTACCCTAGTAAAAGTTGATGATGCACTGAATGTTGGTGCCAAGAAAGTGACATTGGAAGCCAATGAGGGAATCAGTGTTGGAATATATGATCAAAATGGCTCTGTAATATGGAATTATGTAGCGGCTCTTACAAACAAATATCCACCTAGTACTTTTATCTTTGAGGCTCCACTAGCATCTGAACAATCGGCATTAATAGCAGAATTTGGTCAACGTGTAAATCTTGCAGAAGTTAGCATAGACAATATAGCATCCGTAGAATCTCAGCGTCGTGGCTTTCTTTCAAAATCATCTTTTGGAATGTCCTTCACACAACAACAGATAAACGGCAGTCCTGCTTCCAAGTTCATCTATTATTTAATAAAAACAAAACAACCAATTGAACAAAGTGATCTAATGAATCTCACTCACCTGCCTAGAAGGACAGTCCAGAGTGCAATTGAAGATCTTAAGAAGAACGGATTTATCATAGAGCGAAATAGTTTTGATGATACCAGAAGAAAAGTGTACTTTCCTGTAAAGTCAGAATGGTTGTGAAGCTCATCTAATTTTTGGCTTAAATTTACAGCTATACATTAAAAGTGCAATTTACGCACATATTCTCAAATTAATGCATATTTGAAAGGACTCAAATATGCCGCGCAAAAAATGAAGCTATGAACAAAAAATTTTTTGTTTCAATTATAGGTTTACTAATTGCAATAGGAGTTATTGTACAACCATCTGTTTCAAACCATGGATTCTCACAAGAGAAAAAAGTGCTAAAAATTGGATATTTTCCTAACATTAATCATGCACAGGCAGTTATTGGTATAGGAAACGGAGATTTTCAGAAAACACTGGGCGACAATATTGAAATAAAGACCTTTCTTTTTAATGCAGGGCCATCAGCTATAGAAGCCCTGCTTGCAAACCAGGTAGACGTAGCATATATTGGCCCAAATCCCGCAATAAATGGCTATGTTGTTTCTGAAGGAAAAAACCTGAAGATAATTGCTGGTGTATCAACTGGGGGAGCAATATTTGTTGTAAGAAACGATTCTGGTATTAATTCAGTACAAGATTTCGCCGGCAAGAAATTCGCCTCACCCCAGTTAGGAAATACACAAGACGTTGCACTTAGAAAATATTTACTTGACAATGGATACAAAACAAAGGATAAGGGCGGAAATGTTGAGATACTTCCAGTCAAGAGTCCCGATATATTGACATTATTACTAAAAAAAGAGATTGATGGTGCCTGGGTTCCTGAACCGTGGGGTGAAAAACTGATAAAGGAAGGTAATAGCAGACTCTTCCTCGATGAACGCACTTTATGGCCAGATGGAAAATTTGTCACTGCAAATATAATTGTTAATCCAGAATATCTTCAACAAAATCCAGATGTCATAAGAAAATTAATAGATGCGCATGTTGATGAGACAAAGTGGATAAATTCCCATAAAGAAGAGGCATTAACTACTTTCAATACGCAGCTAAAAAGTTTGACCGGACAGACTATCCCAGAAGATCAGCTTTCCGAGGCCTTTTCTAGATTAGAATTAACAAGCAACCCTATAAAACAATCATTATTCAAATCTGCAAAGGATGCTTTTAGTGTAGGATTCCTTGGGAAAACTGAACCCGATCTGTCTGGTATCTATGATCTTACCATTCTTAACGAAGTCTTAAAGTCGAAGGGTTTGGTAGAAATCGACGGCATTGGTGGAGAGGATAAGATAGCAGATAATATAAATAAGTCAGGTCAAACTAACGTTACCACCAATCCTATACAGTAAAGATATTCATCAACAAAATACGGGATAGGTTTTAACAACACACTTCCTGCACTAGAGTAACAGAAAGAAATGGAGATAGATTATTTTGGTTCTTGAGATACGGCGCAGGAATTAGGACCTGCTTCCAAATCAGGCATTTGCATGTCATCAAAAGCTAGCATTTTCTTGTTGATATCTATAATTGTCTTGTAGTTCATTGGCCTTGATGGCAATGTGTCAGTAACAAGATGAACAAATTCATCTTCATTCATAGAAAGAAGTTTTAATTTTTTCTTTAGTGAACCAATTGTTTCAGATATGGGTTCTGCGTGCTTTAATGCAATTGAACTTGCATTGAAGTGAGCAGGGAGAATTAAAGTATTTTCTGGCAGATTGAATATTTTTTGATGATACGTTTGGTACAGGAGTGAAGCATATTTCTTGGCTTCCTCTCTCAAGTCAGGTCTTCCTACACTGTCAACAAATAAGGTATCTCCAGTGAATAAATATGAATATTGGGGCAGGCTTTCTGTACTTTTCTTTACGTCAGTATCATCATAATCAGCATACTTTATCAAAAAAGATATACTACCATTTGTGTGACCCGGCGTGTGAATTGCTCTTAGCGAAATTTTCTTTGATACCTCTATCTCATCTCCATCTTTTAGATAGTGGATATTAATTTCTGTATTTTTGCTGTCGTATTCTTCCAGAGAGCTGAAGTAAGCTAGAGTTTCCATATTTCCTTCTTCAGATATAGTTCTGGCTAACTTTGCTACTCCAGAAACATGATCGGCATGTTGATGGGTGTCAACTACCTTTATTATTTTCAATCCATTCTCCCTGGCAACACTCAGAAAAGCCTCATAAATCTCGCGACTTGGATCTATCGCTGCAGCTGTATTATCTTCCTTTGAAGATACAATATATCCCATACATCCCTTTGATATTCTTCTGATCTGCCAAATTCTGAATGGAGCTTCCATAGGAACTAGAACTTCGGCAACGTCATAGACCTTATTCCAACCTGCCATTCCTCCCCTGACACTTTTTACGTTATATCCTATTTGGTTGAGTAGCCTTGCCGCCATCATTGACCTATTTCCATGGGCACAAAGAGTAACAATTTCTTTGTCTTTTGGAATCTCCCTTAGCAAATTGGAATCATTCAAAAATAAACGATCAACGGGAATTAACTTGGGATTTTGATGATTTTCGTAGGATAATTTCCAAGCCTCATATTCTTGGGGAGTTCGAACATCCAAAATAAAAATATTCTCATGATTATCTATTTTCTTTTTTAATTCAGTAGGTTCTATTTCTTGACTATTTCCTGACGTTTGGCCATTCATATGTGATATTAGAAAACTAATCATATTTGTAGGTTTAAATTCTAACTCCAAGTAGGTTGCAGTATACAACTAATTTCAAAAGTTGAATAAACAATAGAAGGGAATGCAATACTAATTAAATATTAATAAGTAATGTGGCCAATACGTGAAACATTTGTCGTCATGCATTGTGAGTATCTTAAAATTTGATATTTTTTTATCTTATGATTAACAAGTCCTGAATAATTTTGAATGTCACCAAAGATCTAAAACAAGACCATATTTTAATAAATCGTCTTGGTAAGGTAGCAAAGAAGTGCTCTGATCTATTATATGACAATGTAGATATTCCGGCAGAAGATATCAAAATAATATCCTTGCTTATTCAGGAATTTGTAGATAAATTCCACCATGGCAAGGAAGAGAAATCGTATTTTCCACACATGAATGATAAGAATAACTTTTCCGAAGATATTCGAAAATTCTTAATAGAACATGAACTTGGTAGACGTATTGCAAAGATGTTGGCCCAGAGTCTAATATCATGGGATGGGGGCGTTGATTCGAGAGAACGGGTTGCTAGATTCTTGAATGCATATTCAATATTCATAACCATACATACTGATAAAGAGAATATATTTTTTGATCAAATCGAGGAAAGAGGCAGTCTCTCTGAAGAGGAACATTCACTATTATTGAAGCATTATAAGGCTTGTCATAACGATGTTGGAGGTAAAGTTAGAGTGGAACAGATGACAAAGCTGATAGCATATCTTGAAGAAAGTGAATGGATGAAAAAGTAAAGTAACAATACTATCTAACCTACCATAAGTAGAAAATATTATAGACCATTGCCTGCAGAAAGATTCCGCGTTAACTAATAACCGATAGTTTCTGACTAGTTTATATCACAGAAATTATGGCAAAACATATGAAGATTAAGATGAAATGTTAAATACAAATGATACTAAAATCTATTGAAATAGTATGGATGTGAGTCCAATTCAGATGTTGATTGTATCAATACTCCTAACAGGTACTATTTTGTGTTTGAATCTAAACCACTCTTCAGCTCAAGATTCTAGTCTAAATGAAAGCGCCATTGGTTCAAGCAATCAGAATCATACTGAATTGTCTAAAGTTGCTACGAGTACTACTATCATCTCAAATAATTCTGCTTTCATAGGCGGCTTTAATACAACATATAGAATTACAGGGTCTCCTATTGATATCGAGAAATCCAAGAATGTTGTAGTTTCTTCAATTGTTAAAGATTTCGCGAATTCCTCTACCATAGGTTATGTAAAGCTCTTAGATCCTAGTTCAAATTCAGACGCGCAGGAAATAGCAAATCCTTTTGCTAGTAATGAACAAATAGATCAAAAAATTGAAGAATTGTTAAATAAATCCATATACGAAGCTACCAACTCTGAGATTGATCTGATTAAGATAAGATGTCTTTTTGGTAACAGCTTGGATGACTTTTCATGCTCACTTTTTCCATTGGCAAAATAGTGGATTTCATTAGGTGTTCATGCTTTTCTTCTCTAAAATAAAGGGAAACGGAGAATACGAGATATATCCACATCTTCTGAATTCTAATGCATATTATGTCTTATTTGATATTCAATGTTATTCAAAAACGAATATTTACAAATACGGAATCATCAATGACTGTAAACAATTTTAGTTACTGGATATTACAATAGGAACATGGTCGAAATACTTCACGTGAGTTTATCAGAATGCCCTCTGCCCTCTGAAAGAGAGGAGTGTAAAATATAAAATCCGAATTACCATTAATGATAATGAAAACAAGCATCAAGGAATGCGTTCTTTTAATTTTGTTTGTGTCGATAGCTCCATCAATAACCTCATTAGGGGAAATTGTACAAAACGCTTACGCACAAGAACAAGGTAGCATTAATACAGAATCAAATACAACTAACAATAACGATACAGGAGTAATGGTTTAGACTTATGAAATCTGAGCGATTCCTTTGGCACACCCATATTTCTGGAAACTAGTCATAGCAGAGTTGGGTCAATAACAATTAATACGAATCCTCTTCAAACTCAAGATTCCTTTAATGCAACGGGGATTTTGAAGGATGTAGGAAATGTTACGGACCTAGGGACTTTCATAACAACTCATTTGGACAATGGAAAATCGACCAGTACAGGAAAAGGAAATTTTACCACCTCAGAGGGTGAAATCGCCAACTACACTGGACAAGATGTGGGAATAACAGACAGTAATGGAATTGAAACATTCAAAGGTATCCAGATTTTTAGTAGCAATCCAGAAGGCAAGCTCGGATTTCTAGATAATGTAGTTGGACTATATGTTTACAAATATTGGTCTAATGGTACAACAGCGGGGACCATCTGGGAATGGAAATAGATAGTGTATAGTTTGTCCTTGCATCAAATTTGAATTATTGAATGACTTAAACAGATGATTTCGATTGGCAGAACACGATTATAATAAGTCTAACGCAGAAGAATTTGCTTCAAAGATGTTTCAGTTCCTAAATGGTGGAATGCTGTCACTTATGATTAGCATTGGGCACAAGACTAACTTGTTTGATATTATCTCTCAGCTGGAGCCATTAACAAGTCAAGAAATTGCGCAGGCGGCCAATCTTGATGAACGATATGTTAGAGAGTGGCTAGGTGCAATGGTAACAGGAAACATAATCAAATATGATCCCTTGCCAGAGTAATACTATTTTCCTAAAGAGCATTCTGCTTTCCTGACAAGAAAATCGGGCATTGATAATTTAGCAATTTTCACTCAATATGTATCACTAATGGGGAATGTAGAAGACAAGATTGTTGAATGCTTTCGAAATGGAAGCGGTCTTCCATATTCAGAATATCCAAAATTTCAACAGCTGCAAGCAGAAGAAACTGCAAGGATTTTTGACAGTAAACTGACTAATCAGATATTGCAATTAAATCCTGAAATTAACAAACGATTGAACGATGGCATTGAAGTCTTGGATATAGGATGTGGGAGAGGTCATGCCGTTAATTTAATGGGAAAGGCTTTTTCACGATCCAAATTTACTGGTTGTGATATTTCTCAAGAAGGTATTACTACAGCAAAAAAAGAAGCCAAGAATATGGGATTGACAAACGTGCGATTTGAAATTAAGGACGCCTTATTAATTGAGGAATTAGGAAAGTATGATCTCATAACAGCATTCGATACTATCCACGACCAGGCCCAACCTACAAGGGTCCTAAAGGCATCCTTAAAAAAGGATGGATCTTTCTTGATGCAGGACATAGCAGCCTCAAGCATGGTGGACAAAAATATTGGTAGTCCATTAGCTCCAGCACTTTATACAATATCTACCATGCATTGTATGTCGGTTTCTCTTACCTACAATGGGGAAGGCCTTGGTACTATGTGGGGGAAAGAATTGGCCATAAACAAACTTACTGAAGCGGGATTCAAAGATATTAAAGTGAAGAACGTTGAGGGAGATATAATTAATTACTATTACTTGTCACGAAAATCATAGAGCTTGATTCCTTAGGAAAGATAGGAGTACGAAAATATCATATTAGGGTAATTTCACTAGGGAGCCATTCATTACGGATCAGTGTATCAAATATTTTTCTTCAGTTCAGTATTTTTTAATCCACATGACAGACACCTATATGATTTTATCTTCTCAGTCTCCTTTTCACATATTAGACTCTCACCACAACATGGACACTTCATTGTTCTGTGGTATTATGTATCAACCCTGCTTTATGAATCCTGTTACATATGAAAACATATTATTGGCTGGATTCAAAAATCAGGTTATTATTTTGGCTTTTTGAAAAACCGGTACCTAATATTCAGAATTATTGGTGTAGTTGTAATTTTAACATAATTCTTCTGATTTACGTAAATTCAAAATTAATCTAGACATTTCAATTTCGTGTTTATTTCTTTGATTAAGCAGGAAATGCGTTCCACATGAGTACCTATCCAATAGATCTTGTTACACTTGGTGCATACATAGAATATTTTCTTAGAATACAGTAGACGGTCTGGAATTTGATTCTTGATCAAATTCTTATCAATAATTGTAGCTAAAAATCCATTACAACAAGTACACAAATGGGGTAACTTTTGTGAATTTATAGATTTAATATTCAGTGCACTGAAAATAGTAACAAGGTTTTCTAATTCTGTTCCTCTATGCGTAAGAATCGTATCTATTCCCTTTTTTTTACATCTTTTAAATAATGTCCTATCACTAGTTAAAACTATTCTGTCCTGATACCTCGATGAATCTAGAATATCAATGTCGTCAATATTAGAATCATAAATAGTATCAAATCCAAACATTCTCAATTTCCTAGCAATTTTACCAAGCATGGCGTCAGCGATGAACGAATATTGATTGATATTCCTTTCCATTGATTGGAAAGTTAAACAAGCCCATATTAAATAAAATTATCCACTTTTAGATTCATCGATTTTAAATTGACTGATGCTTTTTCCTTAATCAAGCATCACAATTCCTAATTATGTAAATAAAGAATCCATAGTCTCTAATTGCTCGTCCAAAATTATAACCTGGTAGTACCTGCCACAAGTTATTGATTTGGTGTCCTTGCGACGGCATCTACCGTGTAAGTAACAGTAAATGGTTCGCCACTTGTCTTATGAAATACCAGAGCGTTTCCAGTAATTTGTAATGAGCCTGTACTTATTGAAGTATCCGTAACCTTGACGGGGTATCTGTAAACATTGTCATTGTTGAAATCGCGACAGTCATATTATTAGCTAATGTGGCATGATATGGTTCTCCATGTTCAGCATCTATAGTAGATTCAGGTTTATAGGTATGCAATACTTCTATTTCAATAGGCTTACTTGCAGTAAATGTTACCGTACCTGTCCAAATCTTGCTATCGTTTCTCAAGGGGAGAGCAAACACAATCTGATGTGGAAGTTTACCATGATGGGTGACAGTAGGAGAGGCCGGATTTGACATTTCAGTTTTTTGTCCAACAAATCTTTCTTCAGATAAGGTGGCATTGGAGACTGTGACTGTTGAGGCATTTAACTGGATTTGAGATCCCATTGTGGCTAGAATTACCAAAGTTATGACAATTAATTGAATTCCAAGTCGTACCGTATTCATGCAAACCAAAAGAAGTATTGAAATAATAATTGTTCTATCAGAAATGCTAATTTTGCCTAGGGGTGTACTAGAATTACAACAAATATTAGAATTGCAACTTCATATCCTATATTGCAGAGCTTTCAGAACCAGATATTATCTAACTGTGTCCTCTTACGTACTGCGATATGAGTAAAGTCTTCGTTTCTATCTTTGCATCCATGCCAGTGCAACATAAAAGCCGGAATGCAAATAACATCACCTTTATCCATCATTACAGTTTTTTCAATTTGTATATCTGTTTTAGTAATGTCATCGGGATTAATCATTATCCTTTTTGCGAATACTACGATACCCTTTCCTTCAGTTGCAATCAATATCTGTTCTGAAGCATGTATGTGAGGTCTAGTCCTACACCCATCCTTAAATGTTACATGATACATTTCCTGTTCAGTTGAATCATTTTTATCCAAGATATTTTTAATTATGAAATCTCCGGTGAATTTATCGTTGTACTTTTCATTTGGTTCTTCCTTTATAGATAGAAAACTTTTCTTTTGCAATATGGTTTCATGTGATATTCACTTATAAAAACTAGTGTAGAATAAAAACTGCAATAAATCTCCTTAGAATCTAAATAGTAAAGGCTGCCAATTGCAATTCAAAATAAATGTTAGCAAAAATCGAGTTTTTACATTTAACCTTAATCAGTGGTAAGCAGTCATCTCTTACAATGGAAGAATGTATCTCCTTATAGTCAAAGGTGTTACCACAGGATTACACTCACATACTTAGGTGCTTATCAAGAAATGACAATGTCTTGTCCCATGCATCTTTAGTTTCCGTGGGAGCATAATTATCACCCGAGGGGTTTGCAAATGCATGGCCAACCCCCTTGAAGATGTATATCTCATTTGGTATGCCATTAGAGTTTAATGCCGATTCAAATGCCTTCACTGTATCAACAGGTATAGAGCTATCTTGATCTCCAAATATACCGAGAACTGGCCATTTTATCGCTGAAAGAGTTGCGTTGTCCGTCATCAGTCGACCATAATAAATGATAGTAGCTGATAGGGGATGATCCTGACTGTTTAGGGCAAGCTGTAATGACTGGCCTCCTCCGAAACACCACCCTAATGATGCTATTTTCTCTGCATTAACATTTGGAAGTGAAGCAAGGTACTTTACAGCTGATTGTAAATTAGCGGTTGCGATATTTTGATTATCCCGAACATATTGAGTTAGCTCTGATGAACGGTTTCGATCAGTGGTAACCTCGCCTTTAAACAAATCAACAGCTAATACCACATATCCATTTCTAGCTAAAAGATTTGCCATATTCTTGATATGGTCATTTAGTCCCTTATTTTCGTGGATCATAACAACTGCGGGAAGTGTGCCGTTACTGTTCTCACTCTTGTTTTCGTTTGGTGTGCTAGGATATACCAGATATCCATTTGCTTGATCATAATAATTTACAGTTTTATTTTGTAAATCAACGCCATCATTAGTATCTAATCTAGTAAGATCCGTAACATTCGTTACTGTGTTAGAAGATTGAGCTTCTGCAAGTTTCACAAAAGTACCAGATATTATTCCTGAACCAACTAGAATAACTAGGAAAAAAACTCCAGAATATATTTTGTTCACACATGAGAATACAGCATATTGTTTATATTTTTTATGCAAGCTTATTACATCTCATAAGTATGCCAAACTATCTTTCTTGTAATAATCTCATTTTATTGTAAGAATTCGCGATATCGGTAAAAAATGGATCAAAATGAAATTATATAACACAAGATTGTATAAATAAATAAAATTTTATAAATAAACAATACTAAATCAGAGTAACGCTAGACTAATTGTTTATTCAAGAATAACATAAAAACTCCCAGACTTAACTTTCTTAGGATCGACAACATAATCGAATAATATTTGAAGTAAGACATCAACTAGAAAATCTTGATTTTAAATAAAATTCCATTAAAGAATTAGTTATCTTATTAGGTAACAATTATAAGAAATTTAGATGGATTTATTCTCATTATACAGACTTATTGCATCTTATTAACAATTGATGACCGATTCTTTTTTATAACACGATAAATAAATGCAATACGATGTGATATGAGAGAAAATTTTAGTCTATTAAGATACGGAGCCGCTGGAAGTACACTTATTGCAGGAATTTTGCATCTCTCATTAGTTGCAAACCAAATTGATAGAAATTTTAACACGGCTATATTATTCTTGATCGGGGGATTAGCTCAGGTATTTTGGGCTCTTCCTACAGCTAGAGGTTGGAGTAGAGCTTGGTATTATGTAGGTATTGGAGGAACTCTGATATTCATCATTATCTGGGTTGTTACAAGATTTCCAGGGAATCCTATTAATGGTCGAGGAGGTTCGATTGGCGAGATAGCAATTGCAGTAGAGATATTTCAGGTAGCATTTGTTGTGTTGAGCATGATTATCTTATCCAGAGATCCAAAGGTAAGGAATTCAAGCAAGCGTTCGTGATTAGTACTAGAATGAATAGTCGAGACATTATGATCATTTATTAAATGACACGAATGTTTCAAACAATTCTAACAAAAGTGGTAAGAGATATTATAGCTCTACTTTACAGTAACAATAACACCACTCATTAGCATAATTTCACCAAAGATGACGAATTATATTATATTATGATTGATGAATTGGGCCTTGATTTTTTCCTGAATCTCAGGTTTCAGTACGTCCTCACATGTGTATCCGTGGTCTTTGATTGCACGCTTAATTAATCATCCATTTTAAAGAATTGGTATCTGAATTATTTTAGTCTTGTTTAGGCCTAACATTTCTTACAACTTCAGACTAGAAAGTGTTCACGTGTGAGTATGTCAAAAACATTCAGCAGGAAATACAATTTTGGACTCGCTTGTAATTATTTTATTCTTTAAGATCCATTATGTATTTAACCCTAGCCAAAAATTGGGAATTGGAAATACGAAGTGTATTCAACTAAACTCAGGCAGGGCAGGGCGCTTGTTTTTTACTAGCTATATTACCAAAACTTGGAACAGATCTTTTGACGAGACATCTGTTGTAAACCTATTATTTTCGCTAGAAATTGAACGAAACGCGATTGTTATATAAAGTAGTTTCAGTCGTTTTATGGTGCCACATGCTGTTGGCTTTTTTTAAGAATCATCTTTTGGTAGAAATTACTCGTTGTTTGTAGACCAATATGGAAACGATGCTGCGAGGTATAATTGTTTCTAGTTTGAGTAAAAAAGAGAATTGCGCTTCAATTAAGCTACCTTAATATTCTTAATTTTGAAGAGAGGATGTATTAGCGGTAGCTGTACTTGCACTTACAGGAGCCTCTTCAAGATCAAGGTTTACGGTGAGTACATTTGATACTGGTGTTCTCTTCGTTAAGTCGGTGAATGTTACATTTGCCAATATACTTTGCATCAATTTGTCAGTAAATGTAGTCTTTAGTACTTCTTCATTACCATTACTTTGAGCAGTAAACCCGCTTGGAATAGAAGTAGTCCGAATCAATGATCCATTTGGAGCATACACCTTCATCACAGCATTTATCTTTTCATTTTCTATGGATTCATCCTCAATAGTATATTCTACACCTACTCTGACTTGATTAGCATCAGTATTTGTTAGAGGCACAAAGCTTGAATTTGACAAGGATATAACTATTCTCTCATTATTCTGTGCGAATGATTGTGTAACACTAATTGGTGGGTATAAGACAAATATAGAGAAAGCCAAGACCAACAGAATCATGTATTTTGTTAAATTGGACATTGATATTATTCAGCCATTATTCATTTATCCTTCCTAAATAAAAAATCTTTCCTATTGGAACTTCCTTGACTAATGATAACTGGCTAATTTCATAAGGAATATTACTGAGGAAACCAAATCAAATCGTTCTCAAAAAGATCCGGCAAAGTGTCAATTATGCATCTCGATTCTGATACAAATCAATGCGTTAGAGCAAGCTGATATCATAATGGAATCATGAAAATCAACTCTAATTGTCGACCAGTGACCTTGACTATATGCTATTTTACACACAATACATATTTCAGGATTCCATCGTTGAAACACCAGAGTTGAAAACTTGTATCACCCTATTCCAGGCAGTAGCCAAGTTGTGGTTATTATATCCACCTCCACCGAGACCAATGATTCTTCCACTTGATTTTTCATGAGCAATCCTATGCAGTACTTGAGCGGCATATTCGTGTGATTTATCCGTGTATTTCAAATGGGTTAATGGGTCTCCTGATAAACCGTCCGATCCACATTGGAAAATTATTAGTTCGAATTTCATAGATTCAATAAAACTTTCGATTTTCGTAAATGCTGACAAAAAATCACGATCGGTAGCACCCGGTTGTAGAGGCAGATTTAACTTGGTGCCCTTAGCAGCTCCTAAACCGGTTTCTGATTCAAAACCAGTCCCAGGATATAAGAATGAGCCATCTTCATGAATATCAGCTATGAGTAAATCAGGATCGCCTTCAAATTCGTAAAATACTCCATCTCCATGGTGAGCATCAATATCAACATACAAAATTTTCTTTATGTTATATTTCTCCCTAGCCTGCACTATTGCAATTCCTATGTCATTAAAGACACAAAAACCGCCAGCTGCATTCCTTCTTGCATGATGGAGACCTCCAATGGGATTAAATGCATGAATAATTCCATTCGTTTTATTAATTACAGTGTCTAGAGCCAATAGTGTGGACCCTACCGCATACAAAGAAGCATCAAACACTCCTTTAAAGGAAGGAGTATCTCCTGAATCAAGATATCCAGACCCAGTTACGGAAGACTTTTTTACAAAATTGATGTAATCATTCTCATGAAAAGAGGACACTGTCCTTTCATCAGTTAGAGCAGGTGAAAGAAGTTTTAAACTTCCTGAACGCATAGCATCTGAAAGAGTAAGTTCTGACCAAAATGCATCAAGTCTTTTAGAATTCAATGGATGTTTCTCGCCAAAGGAATAATTTGAAAGCTCTTTACCTATTACGACAGCGGTGTTGCACATTATCTATTTATCCAAGATCATACTATTAGAAAGTATATACTATCCTTATAAATTGCCTAACCTATCCAATGCGTATGCGATATTGGGTTTTAGCAGCTTGTTAGCTGTAATGTTTTTGATTGTCGGGATGTTCGGCTGATAATTTCTATTGGCCTAATAAATGGGTTCAATATACTTCCTTTAATTGGAATACTAAAAGTCATTAAATTATTTACATTTTTCTAAATTTGAACGCATTCTGAATCAGCACAAAATTCTTGCTAACAATTGGTAAACATAAACTTCACAGTGTGTTTTTTTCCGATTTTCATGTTCAGAAACTAATTGAAAATTAATTTAAAGTCTGAGAAGCCTAACTTTTATTCCTAATTAAGCCTGTTGAAAATGTCCAATAATTCAATTTTAATCTTGGTTTCATCTCTTTGGGAGCCCAAATTGTTCAATTCGGTTCCCAGTTTAACTAAATCGTTTCTTTGCTCATTTGATAGATTGGAGATATTCTGAATATCCTGATTTATTTTAATAAATCCGTCAATCATTTCCTTCATAGGTCGGAGACCGAGCTGCAAGTTCATTGGAGCCTCAACTGACGAACTACTCTTATTATCTGTTGCTAAGGTCATTTTTCTAATCTTCGGTAACAAGGCAAAAAACTATTTGTCTGGTATAAGCGCTCTAAACAAAAGTCCTTAGCAAATATTTTGAACCGTATAAGGAACGCAAGAAGAATAATAATTTTGAGACTTTATCCAATCAAATACGGAGCCTTTTACGAGTTAATAGATACTTCCCGTCTGACTCTATTCTGCTTATAAAGTCAGATAGAAGCAGGAATAGTCATACTTTATATTTAGATCCTCGCAAATGGTTCATTAGTGAAATATATGAAAATGAATTTTTTTATAATATTAATTACTTTAGGCTTAATTTTGGTTCCTTCGTTTGCATTAATTTCTTCCTCTCAATCTAATGACACATTATCCGACGAAGCGCTATCCAATCAATCGTCTTTTTCCACTTTGAGTAGGGAGTTCGCTAATCAATCAGAATCAGATGGCGAATCTGGCGAAGACGATGAATAGAACTTGATATTATAGTTAACCAACTTTTATCTACTGAGCAGAGAAACTATATGATTTCACTGGTGTTATTTTTTAAAGCAATTGGTATGCATAACCATTACAGTATCATACCATTAGTAGATTTGTCAGACTTTCATCCATAAAATGGATTTCAAGGAGTTCTCTGGTATGAAAAAGTACATTAAGAAAAATGATAAAAATTATGATTCTAAGAGGATAAGGTTATTTACGAAATTCTCGCTTTTCAAAAATGCTTTATAGTAGAATTGTGCTAATATATGCAGATCAAAATGTGCTACGATTTTGAAATCCCAGAGAGGATAAAACAAAAAAGTAAAAACCTTACAGAAAAGGAAGAGCTAGAAAAAGAGGAATTAGAACCAATTAAAGTTCCAAATTAAATATTTTTTTCTTTTGTTCTTTCCATGTTCTTTAATTTTGTGAACTAATCGAATTCAAAACTTTCAGAATTGAAGTAAAGTATAACAGCGATAAATAACCGTATTCATTACTTTTATTCTACTGGATGTAAGTTTGGTTTGAGTTATCAAAGTTTTTGATTATTTCATATTTATTTTCAAATTCATCATAGCTTACAAGTCCTAACTGAGGAAAAATTTTCAACGGATCTTCAGCCATAACTGTTACTGTACGTTTTTCCCCAAAGAATTTTTCGCAAAGTTCAACGCTCATTTGTCTAACTCTATACTCATCCAAAATTCCAAAAGTATGTAGATACTCATGTAAAAATACCGTAAATAAATAAGAGTTATATTCATCTTTGGAAGCTGAGTTTTTCTTTACCAGGTCTAGCAGGATGCTGTTGACGGCAATAACATTTGAGCCCAATACATGATAAGCTCCAACTCTTGTAGGCATTCTATGAAGCATCAAGCTCAAACCAGCTCGTTTCATTTCAAATATTGAATTAACAGAGGACTTTACAAATTCAAATACTTCGTTAAAATCTTTCAACTGTGATAGCATGCTAATATTGCTTATTTGCTCTTCAGCAGTAATGATTGGTACTTGTACTATTTCTTATTCTCGTTTGACCTATAAATGATGGCCAATTTCCCACTAAAAGGAAAATAAAATACACTAGATTAATTAAGGAAATATGTCAGTTCTCAATACATAAATCATGGCCCTAGTTTGGAAAGGAGACGCTGGTCTTAATGCCAGAATGATCTTAAGTTTTGTCATTTTGGGAGTACTATATATCATATTCCTGAGCATACTGCACTATCTTGGAGTAGGATATATTCCACTAGCGATAATTGCATCCGTTATGATTCTAGCACAATGGTATTTCTCTGACAAGATAGTTCTATGGAGTTCTGGTGCTAAGATCGTATCAAAAGAGGAATATCCTAGGCTACATGAAATTGTGGAAAGACTTTCCACCAATAATGGTCTCCCCAAGCCTAAAGTTGCAATGGTTAATTCCCCTGTCCCCAATGCATTTGCGACAGGTAAGAGCCCTAAAAGCTCTCTGGTTGCTGTAACTACAGGGATTTTAGATCTGTTGGACAATGATGAGCTTGAAGCAGTAATAGGACACGAATTGAGCCACGTAAGGAATAGGGATGTTCTAGTACTAACCTTAGCTAGCGTTTTTTCTACTGTTGCCTGGTATCTTGTTCGATTTGGATTATTTGGTGGGTTACAAACCAGAAATCGAAACACTGCCGGTAGTACCGCAATTGTGTTGCTGGTTGCAATAATAACTTGGGTAGTAAGTTTCCTGATTATTAGAGCAATTTCAAGGTATAGAGAATTTTCTGCAGATAGAGGTGGAGCAATCATGACCGGGAAACCAGATAAATTGGCTAGTGCCCTTCTCAAGATAAGTGGCAAAATCAAAGTCATTCCCCCAAAAGAATTGGAAAATGTTCAAAGATTGAATGCTTTCTTTATTATTCCTGCTCTTTCTGGTAGTTCTCTTGCTAATCTATTCTCGACACATCCGCCAGTTGAAAAGCGAGTTCAAAAACTAAAGGAAATGAAAAGTAGGATTGAAAAATAAATAAAAAGATGAAACTGAGATCCAGTTTCTTTGCTAAAGCTACTTTGCCTGGTTTCTAAATTAGAGTCTTTCTTTAGCGTTAGGTGGGTCCAATCGGAACCTGTTGGTTCATCACATGTACAGTGACAATATCATCGTCTTCTCTATCAACCTCGTCCTTTACTTTGAGTTTGAATTCATATGTGACTTCGCCTGAAGGAACATCCGGAGCCTTGAATGAAGCTTGTTTTTCATCATCATTGTTTATCTCAAATGGTTGATTATTTTGTACCTTGGCACCATTTATTCTGACCAGTTCCCATTCAAAATCAACAAATTTTTTAAAGGCACCTTTGCTATCGGAACCATCTAGTTTTACTTCTTGATTTTCGACTGCTTTAAAATCATCACCCGCGTCAGCCCTTAGTTTAGGATATTTCTTCCCAGCCTCTGCTACACTCCATGTTAAAAGTTGCATTGCTGTAAATACAATTGTAAAAACCAGCAAAACATGTACGTATTTGTTCATCTTCATAGGGTTCGCTATGTCCTATAAATAATCTTTTCGGTGAAATATCATTCAATTTTGTGCATTACTTTACACTAAAATATCAGTCTCTGTGAACCCGTACATATATCTAAATGAATGTATTTTTTGATACTTAAATTAAGAACATGACGTTGGACTTTTCCTACACAGATTTTTAAGACGTAATTTTGGTTAGTGAACTAGAAATATAGATAGATAATCCCTTGAGCAAGAACTGTGCAGGTTATATATGGTAAATTCCAACCGTGTAGTGATTATTGAAAATCATGCAATGGTTTATCCCTGTGTAGTTCTATTTTCTTCCTAACTTCTGCCTTGTGTTTTTTCAAAATGTGTTCATTTGCACAATTATCGTGCATTATACCAATTTCGCAAAATTCACAGGAAGTAACGAAGTCTTTATCTCTTAAAATTCTCTTACAGGATTTACAAACTTTTGTTTCAATATCATAGATTGAGAGGGGTTTTAACCAAGAATCGCGCCAAAGTACACTCACCATTAACAATGAACTTTGATTTATCTTATTTATTCTAGATTGAAATTAGAATATCTGATTTGTAGTATGATTATTATTTATTTATCCTTTTCTAGGTAATGAAAGGTTAGATATTTTAATTTCTTTGATATTTAATTAACCAACTAATCATTTTGTGTTGTATAAACACTAGAGTCATCAATAAAGCTTCAGCTGGGAATGGTTCTCCCTTGGCATTTATAGCATTACTATATCTATGACAATCATTTAGCATTTGTAAAAATAATCTTCTGTCCTCCGAACATAACGTATCAGCAAAACCTTTCCATGATTCGATTTCTCGTATTAGAATATCGTCTTTTGGAAATAAGATCATATCTATCGCTTTTAAGTTAGATCTATTTTTGACAATTGAAACAATTTTTTGTAATGATGAAATATGATGGACATTAAAATAGCTTGTATTCTGATAGGTCTGACACATTGATAAGATGCAGTATTATACAGACGTGCAAGTAAGAACATTTCATCAAACATTTTCTTGTCTTCCTTATCAAGCAAATTCCGAAATTGTTTCCAATTTCGCTCTTCAATTATACTTGAGATTCTGAATGATGGAATTGTTCTACCCATGATATCATCTACTTATTTGAAACTATTGGTAAGTCACTTTTAGATATAGAATATTTTCTATTAATGGTAACACAATTAGTAACATACTTGGATTCATTTATTTTAACGGTAATTCGCTTACTGGATTTGTTTTGAATAATTTCTATACTTTTATTAAACAAAGGAAGTAGTGTTTTGTAATATAGATCTGAAATAAAAAGACGTTTATTTAATAGTATTGAAGTTACAAATAAGACATTATTTTTACGTGATAATATCAATATTGCATCCACAATTTCTTTTATTAATAATTTGGCTTCCTTGATATCTATCTGATCTTGAATAAACATATCAAACAAATCTGGAATCAATATTAATTTAGCATTGAATTTGTGAATCATGTTTGGTAAATTATAGATTATTAGATGCACAAGCTGATATAATGTAAAAACTCTTGTTACCTCTACTCTTTGTAATACTTGTTTGGTATCCAATCCATACTGTCGTCCAAATTCTACATCTTGATATACATCTGTTCTGTTGCCCGCATCTATAACTAATACGTTTGAATTACGAGAGGTACAATTGGGTATAAAGCCACAAGACCTTCTAGGAAGTAAGCAACATACACCAATTCTTGTTAGAAGTATATTCGTGAGTTCTGAAATTCCCACAACACATACAATATCGTTAACTTCAAGTTCTATTGCAGATTTTAATCCTCTGATTTCAAGTTTAACATTATTAAGGTATTCATAAGCATTTTGGAATTGTGGTTTGTAATTACTTTGATTAAATATGGTAAGATAAGACATAAGTTCTTTCTACAAATCTTGGAATATTTAACAAAGGAAGCTCCTGTGAGATGGGGAGGGGGATTTTACAAAACATGAATGCTAAATCTAGTGATATTATAAAGTCGAGTACAGAGACGATAATAACGACTCATACTTGTTCTAATAGTGACATGCGCCAAATAATATAAGCAGTTAGAATTTCTCCGCCCTTAACTTCAGCTCATTGATCCAAGTATTTGACTCAGAAATATAATGATCAATGGATGATTGTGATGTACAGATAAATAACTAGAAAGACATACCATCATTAATTATGAAAGTGCCTTTAATTATGAAAGTCCCTTCATACTATGTATTTATAATTACATTACTTATGATAGGATCATCTACAATTGCTCAAGGAAGTGGTATAGAAGGTGACGAAAAGGAAAAACCCTCCGAAATACTAAACTTTGTTAGTGAAACAAACAATCTAACTCAAAATGAAGACGATTCAGTATATCCACAGATTAGCTCATCGTCAGAGAACATATACATAGCTTGGCAAGAATCTGTAGGCGGCTATGGAACTAGCAATTATGATATATTTTTTAAAAAAAGTAACGACAATGGCGATACTTTTGGCTCACCCATAAACCTAAGCAATAACCCAGGATTTTCAGAACATCCACAAATCGCAAGTGTTGGAAATAATATCTACATTGTATGGGTAGATGATTCATCCGGTGAAAGAGAAATAATGTTCTGTAAGAGCTCTGACAGCGGCAAGACATTTTCTAATAGTACTATATTAAGTCAGAATTCAATGGGTCCAAATCATGTTGAAGTTGCGGCGGAAGGACAAAGTGTCTACATAGTATGGAATAGCTTTGACAAACAAATGGGTAATATCATCTTATTAAGTAAGAGTGATGATGCAGGTAAAACATTTGCAGAGTTAAGAGAGATCGGCATAGGTGACATGGAAACGTTTCCCAAGATAGCAGCAGATGCAGATGAATATTTCGTAACATGGGATAAAGAGAACGATAAAGATACAGAAATCTTATTCATTAAAGGTTATAAAAACTACAACAAAACACATAATATCACTAACCTTAGTAAACTAAATGATGAAGGTCTAGATGGTGGAGAAACTCAGGTGGCCGCAAGTGCTGACCATGTGTTAGTTTCTTGGACTAGCAATATGCCAGTTGATAAAAAACATGTTTATGTTCGTAATAGTATAAACAATGGTAACGATTTTGGAAATAGCGTTCGTCTGTCCTCTATTAACTCGTCAAATGTTGAGAATATTATCATTGATGGTAATTCATACATTGTATGGCAGGACAATATATATGGTAATCAAGATATCTTCTTTACTAAAAGTAATATGAATGTAACTAGCATCAATAAGCCCATAAATGTGAGTAACAACACCGGAATCTCAGAATGTCCGTCTATCACAGTATCAAGAAACGGGATCCACATGGTATGGGAAGATGATACAACCGGTAACCATGAAGTATTGTATAAAAGAGTGACTAAATTCTCTTAGTCTTGTATTTACTGTATTTTAGTATCTTACATAAATTTATTTATCTCTGCCGGCTCCGAATAAACTCAGGACACTAGTTACCATCATGCTAATTGTATATGAAGATTCATATTCCTGTAAAAATGGAATAAAATGTGCAGTAAGTAGAGTTCCTAATGCAACAAGCGCTCCGTATTCAGTTAGCTTCTTTAGGGTAGTATGGTCCTTGTTGAATGGGGCAAGAAGAATCCCAAAATCCACACACCAAATAACCAAATCATTACTTTTGAAGCAATAATTGAAGTTGCAGAGAAGGATGCCCCAAAATACATTGCAGTTACTATAAAATCCCCCATCATTAGATTTGGAAATATTAAATCAAATGATCTGAGCTTTGAAATGTAATATCCAAAAAGAGCTCCCATGATTGCAACTGCAGCTATACTACCACCTACAAATGGAACATTTTCGATACAATGGAAAAACAAGACATAGGGATTAGTACTACCACAAAAGACATAACTAGAAACTATTGCCATCAGAAATGTTTTAACTACTACACTAGCGAGGAGAAGTAGAGCTTTATGAGATCGTTCCAATTTATCCAAAAAAGAGGATTCTCCGGAAATATTCCATATGCCATTTTAATAGTTCTACAAATTAAACCTATTTTATCTAGGCGATGCTGACGCCAACTTACCAGATAAATTTTCGGTCAAATTCCTTTCTGCTATATAATCCATCATAAAGTCATCTTTTTCCTTATAATATTCCATGACATCATAATGTTTATCACATTCTGCCTTCATTGCCCCTACTTCATCATCGCATATTTCTAGATCATAATTCACATCATTTGCTTCTGATAGTTTAGGGGACATAG
>JBHENS010000016.1:0-24130 GCA_046261955.1 Nitrososphaeraceae archaeon
GATAAATTCTGCCTTGGAAATAGAGAAAACAGAAATGAGTGCTGAAATAAGAATTAATGATCCTCAACAAATGCAAATGTTCCTTGAGGAGGAAAATAGAATGTTGAAGACAATGGTTGATAAGGTAAAGGGAGTTGGTGCTAACGTTCTTTTATGTCAAAAGGGAATCGACGATCTGGCACAGCATTATTTAGCAAAAGAAAACATACTTGCTGTAAGGCGAGTTAAAGAAAGCGACATGTCAAAGCTGTCCAAGGCAACTGGTTCAAGGATTATTAACAATTTAGATGATTTTACTTCCAAAGATTTAGGTTCAGCCGATCTTGTAGAGGAAAGGAAAGTTGAAACAGATAAGTGGGTATTCATTGAAGGATGCAAGAATCCAAAGGCTGTAACAATCTTAGTTAGAGGGGGATCTCAAAGAGTTGTTGACGAAGCTGATAGATCAATTCACGATGCATTAATGGTAGTTAAAGACGTTTTAGAAAACCCTATTGCAGTGGCAGGCGGTGGTGCACCAGAAGCCTATGTGGCCAATGAATTGCGCCAATGGTCTGGTAACATGGAAGGAAGAGCACAATTGGCTGTTCAAAAGTTTGCTGATGCTTTAGATACAATTCCTCTAACATTGGCAGTAAATGCCGGTATGGATCCAATTGATACCATGACTACACTTAGATCCAAACAAAGTAAGGGCTCAAAATGGACAGGAATAGACGTTATGAATACTGTTGTTACTGATATGCACAAACTGAATGTAATAGAACCAATAGCCGTTAAACAGCAAATAATAAAATCTGCAACAGAAGCCGCAGTAATGCTCTTAAGAATAGATGATGTAATAGCCTCAAGTAAATCCAAGATGCCTGCTGGTCCACCTGGCGGAATGGGCGGAATGGGCGGAATGGATATGGAGTAATTTTATTTTAATTTCATATCCAATTTTTACAAGACAATTCAAAAATTATCTTTTCAACTTTGGGAAATAGAACGTTTTAATAAAAATATACACCTAAAGTTATTTTAGTAATGTTCGAAAAATTAAAACAGTTTGATTTTGATGGCAAAATTGTTGTGCTTCCTGATTTTTTTTTAGACAGAATTATTAAGATAAATTCTAAAGATGAACTCTTTAGAATGATAGACAGCAAGACAGCAACTGGAGGCGGAAGTATAAGAGGAGTAAATACTTTTGATATTAAGGGAGGTAATGCAGTAAATGTCGCCTATTGTTTGGCAAAAATGGGACTATCTGTCACATTATTTACTATCGCAGATAATATTGGGACTTCTATGCTTCACACGGTCTTCTCAAAGTTTGGGAAAGATATTGATTTACAAATAAAAAATGGTAGACACGGGTCTACGACTTCATTTGAGTTTCACGACAATGAGGAATCTAATGCTAACGTAATGATAAGTGACGTAGGAGATAATAAAAATTTTGGTCCTGAAATGATTAGTCTTCAGAGTGATTTAGACGTAATAAATTCTGCGAAAGGTATTGTTCTGACAAATTGGGGTAGTAATCTTAAAGGGACCGATTTAGCCAACTATCTATTTACCAATTCTCCCAGATCATTTCATTTCCTAGATCCTGCTGATATAGAAATCAGAAAAGAAGAATTTAGAGACACATTAAAGAAACTAAATCACACAATAGATGTACTAAGCATTAATGAAAATGAATGTACTTCACTCCTAAAAGCATGTAATCTTGATTCGCAATTGTCATTAGATTTACATCAAATTGACAATGTAAAGCTAGCTGTAAAATCATTGTCTTCCGAATTTGGTCTTAAGATCGATCTTCATACAAGGATCGGCGCAGCATGGTCTGATGGAAAGGATGTCCAATTTGTTAATTCATTCTATACAGTTCCCAAGAAACTAACGGGTTCTGGGGATTGTTGGGATGCCGCGGATCTTGTGGGATATTTAGCAGGTCTAGATGCAACTGAAAGGTTATTGTTTTCAAATGCATATGCTTCATTATACATTGGAAAAAGCGAATTTGAACCTCCAACAATAAATGAGGCGGTGCAATTCATTCAGGACAATTTTTAATAAATTATTGTGGTTCTATAGTGGCGGGGGGCTTGCTTGATACTGAATAAGTAACCCAAGTAACGCCATTAACCTCATTGGTTATCCTTGTGCTAATTTTAGCTATCAAATCATATGGTATTCTTGACCAGTCAGCAGTCATTGCATCCAACGATTCAACAATCCTTATTGTTACTATACGACCATATACTCTTTCATCGCCAAGTACACCGACCGCAAAGTCATCCCCAACAGCCGCATATGCCTGCCATACTTTATCATACCAACCTGATATCATTAATTCATTTTCAACAATACTGCTAGCATGTCTTACTATTCTAATTTTTTCATCAGTGACTTCCCCGATAATTCTAACTGCCAATCCTGGACCGGGAAAAGGATGTCTTTTTATGAAATCACGAGGGATATCCAATAAACCAGCAATTTGTCTTACTTCATCCTTATACAAACTCCTAAAAGGTTCTAAGACTTTCAAATTTAGCCATTCCGGTAAACCTCCGACATTATGGTGCGTCTTGATAACTGCAGCCGGTCCCTTAGACAAGCCGCTTTCGATAACGTCCGGATATAATGTTCCTTGGGCAAGCCATTGAAATGGCCCATAGTCTTTTGTTACTTCCAAAAATACTTGAGCGAATTCTTCACCGATAATTTTTCTTTTTTGTTCAGGGTCTTCAATCCCTTTTAACCTTGATAAAAATCGTTCCTCTGCATTAACACTGACAGTTTTAATACCTATATACTTGTTTATTAATTCAGGAACCAGTGACTCTTCATTTAACCTTAATAGTCCGTTATTGACAAAAACACAAGTCAAATTGCTACTTATTGATTTATTTAGTAAAACAGCCAGAGTTGTTGAGTCGATTCCACCACTAATCGCACATAGTACTCTATCATCATGAACTTTGCTTCTGATATCTTTAATGGAAAAGTCAATAAAGCCTTGCATGGTCCAATCTGGTTTTGCATTACTTATAGAATGTGAAAAATTTCTTAAAATTCTCTTTCCTTCTTCAGTATGTGATACTTCTGGATGGAACTGGATTCCATAAAATTTTCTATTTCGATTTGCTATTGCAGCAGAAAGGGAATTATCCGTATGTGCTAGTATTTCAAAATCATTTGGAATGCTTTCAGCTGCATCAGCGTGACTCATCCAACATTTTATTTTCTTATTGATTCCTTTAAACAAGTCCGAATTATCGTCAATTACCAAATCAGCATAACCATATTCCCTGTTATCAAAACGTCTTATTTTACCATCAAATTCATCAACAATAAGTTGGTGACCATAACATATTCCCAAAACTGGTACTCCCATCTCAAAAATTTTCTTGTCTGGTTTAGGAGAACCTTTTAAATATACACTTGAAGGACCGCCAGATAGCACAATTCCTTTTGGCTCTAAATTTTTAATCAAGCTTATAGGTGAATCATAAGGCAAGAGTTCACAATAAACATTAGATTCACGAATTCGTCTACAGATTAGGTGGCTGTATTGCGATCCAAAATCTAGTACTACAATTTTATCCATAACTACGTTAAATTCCTTTTTCTAACATTCTTGTAAACACCCACGTTGCTGTATTAAGAATCTCATTAAGCCGTTCTCTTTCTCTATAATTAGAAATCGTAACACTATTGATTTTTCCATTTTCGTCATTATCCACTTTATAGTCAATGATTTCAGATTCATCTATTTCGCCTTTTTGATTCTTTTCTTTATCTTTTAACTTCATTCCTTCTAATATGCGGTTTAAGAAAAAAGATTTGAATGGAGGAGTATTAATATTTAAATTGATATCATCAACCAACAGTATTCTTACATAGGTGGAGGTATACTCTGCGTTAGATATCAGAAGATTATCTTTTGCACGTTTCAAGGATCTAATCTCTATGCCTTGATTGTTATCTTGTCCGTAATCCTTATTTGTAGATTTTGTAGTTAAATCAATACTAGGTTTGGTTTGGACAGTTTCTTCTTTATGAAGGGATTGGTATTCAGGTACATTTCTTTCCTTCAAATTAGAAGCAGAAGAATCGAGATGTGATGCGGTTATGAAGCTTGTTTTTTTTAACAAAGAATCAACTATTAGTAGAATATCACGAAGTTTATCGAGCTCCTCTTTTTTATTGGTAACTTCTTTAACTAACCATTCACGCACTTCTGCTGCACGACGAATATCATCTTCTGAAAAGGTGGACATAACAGGATTCAATATATTAAAAACATATAATAGTTTTTCACATTATTTACAAGGGGAAGAATCTCTTAATTTCATAACTTTAGAGTTAAATGAAAATCTCAAGGTTGAGACTTGATACCTCTTATTCTGGTGGCTGATTTGTTAACCAATTTGGATTTAGATTGCTTTCCTAGCATTTCGAGCAATTTCTTTGCAAATTTTAGCTTCTTTCGTTTAAGATCAATATCTATGTCTTTATCGTTTGTTGAGAATTTTCTTGGCATGTTGTCAAAATCCATACCTATTAAAGTAATACTTTTTGCCCTCATTTCTTCAGCCAAAAAGACACTTCTGTCTCCGTCAGTAAATCCCCCAAAATTATACACGTTCTCAGTCGGCATTACTTGAGTCGTACCTATTACTTTTCTAAATTTAGGAACATGTTTTTCCAAATTCTCCATATTATCACCGTGAGCATGGATAACCATTATCGCTCCAAATTTATCAGCCATCTTTAGATATTTTGGATTTCCATCAAGGTCCGACACCACGATATCCGGTTTAATCTTCTTATTCAATAAAATCTCAACCACGCCATCGGCAGCTATTTTTACATATTTTTTATTCTTCCTGATAAACTCAATATTTTTTTCCAGACTAGGACCTGCTCCAATAACAAGTACTTCCTTTCCTTGTATTTTCTTTTGGATCTTAGACACCTGCAATGCTTTTCTCTTTATCAAGTGATTCAGCATTTCAGCTGCTTTCTGATCTGTTTCTGTACTATATCCAAATTCCGTCCTAATCTGCTGATAAAAAGGGAACCACTCTATGAATTTCACATTTAGAAATAAAAGAAGGTTATTAATAGATTGTTTGATTTACAAAGGCGATGATTGTAGAAAACCAATTGGTTCGGACATTTTTTACATAAATAACTACTAATTTATTATACTCTAAGATATCATTGCAACTAAGGTTGCTCTAAAAAAACCATAACTATATCCAGTTAAAAGATCTCATGAAAAACGACTATATTGCATATATTTATGATTCTGGGATAGTTCGTAAGGATGGTTATCGATTTCAGCTCCCTAGCTACCTCTATAGGAATAGGAGGGTTAGCAACCTCTATAGGTATAGGAGGATTTTTAGGGTTCTTGATGGGATATGCTATAAAGAAAATATTAAAAATAATCATCGTTGTCTCAGGATTGTTGGTAGGTATCATGTACTATTTGCAATACAACGGACTAATCGCGCTAGATTGGGCGAAGGTCGAAGCCGCATTAGGAAATGTTATGACTAATTTTAATGGATTTAGTCTTAACACTCCATTCCTTCCGGGTATAAGCGATCAAATCCTGGATGCCATCTCAAATTCGGGGATTCCACTAACCGGAGGTTTTGCAGCGGGATTTGCCTTCGGTTTCAGTAAAGGTTAGAACGATATCAGAGGTGGATTTTTCGATAGCCTTCTTCGTTTTCGTGTAACAATTATAATACATCTGTTGACATGTACCTAATATGAAGAATAAGACATCTGGAATGGTATTTCCAGGTGAATATATAGCAGAAATTGAAGAATTTGAAGCGGGTAATCATACTTTCACTCTTGATGGGACTATCAGATCAAGTGTGTTAGGGAAGAAGGAGTATGATTTTAAGAGAAGAACCATTAAAATTGATCCAATTAATCCTCAAGAATTACCCAAGATAGGAGATGTCGTCATGGGATTCGTGGAAATGTTGTTTGGATCTATGATATCAGTAAAGTTATTTTCTGTTAATAACAAATTGTATACCTCAGGCCTATCTGCCATCGCTTCAGCGAGAATGGGGAATAATAAGGGATGGAATCGAGATCGATACAATAGGAAACCAAAATCGATTTATCGAATTGGCGACATTGTCCGGGGTCAAATTACCAGTCTGATGAATTCTTCAATTCACATCGCTGTAGATGGAACTAATTTTGGGCTGTTATACTCCTTATGTTTGAACTGTGGTGGAGATACAGTTAGAATAGACAACGGCATAAAATGTATAGAATGCAGTTCATATGAAGAGAAGAGAGTGGCAAACGACTATGGAACTAGTCTCTTAAAATCCTTCCACCGAAGATGAGTTAAGGAAGGATCGATATAGATCTCATAGACAAAGACACTCATTCAGATAATATTTTTAATACCTTTTCTCCATGCTAATAGATGAACGATGCACATTCATTTACAGGCAAAAAAATCGAACCTCCCCTTATTTCGAAGAATATGACCATAACGCAATTGGTTGATTTTTTCGGATCTACAGGTTATAACGCAAGACGACTTTTTGAAGCTGCAAATATTATGAAGGAAATGATTGATAGTGGTTGTACCATCTGCTTAACCCTTGCGGGAGCATTGACCCCAATAGGAATGGGGAATACAATCAAAACGCTTATTGAAAGTGGCTTTGTAGATTGGATAGTAACAACTGGGGCTAATGTTTACCATGACCTTCATTTCGCTTACGATTTACCTGTAAGGCAAGGTCATTTTCAGGTTGACGATGACGTACTATTTTCCAAGCAAATTGTACGAATTTACGATGTATATATAAAAGAAGTAGGCACTTTACAGGCTCAGGACATTATTGTTCAGAGAGAAGTAAAGAAATTCGAAAAAAACCTTGCCAAATCATATTCTACTGCAGATATGTCACATAAACTTGGTAAGGCAGCTTTTGAAAATTCAACATATCCGAAAAAATCATTTCTTGCTTCAGCATTCAAAAATGACGTACCAGTCTTCATTCCTGCGATAAGTGATTCTTCTATAGGACTCAATATGCTACCATTGATATTTGAAGATGTGACGAAATTTCCAAATGTTATGTTGGATATTGCTGAATCAACAGCGATACTATGGAAAAGTAAAGTTTCCGGTGGTATAGAATTAGGAGGGGGAGTTCCAAAAAATTTTTTCCAACAAACCGGACCTGCATTATACCAAATACTGAAACTAAAGGAAGGCGGACACGATTATGTAATACAAATTACTGATGCACGACCTGATACCGGTGGTTTATCTGGAGCGACGATACAGGAAGGAAAAAGCTGGGGCAAAATAAAGACCTCTCATAGAAACAATGTAATTGTCTATGGAGATTCTTCAATTTGTTTTCCAATTATTTGCTCTTATGTCTTGTCGGAATGCAAGAAACGCCCAAGAAAGAGATTATATTCAAAGAAAAATGGTTGGGTGGAGGAGATGAAAAAAGAATATTTGAAAAATAAATAATTTTTACAACCTAAAAATCCAAATTCATTCAATCAACATAGAAAGGATGGCATTTTTAATCAGCTTGGGTGTTCAGATAACACCTTGATTACTGAGTATTGTCAGCCTTCACCGTTATGCCTATGTTGAAAACCATTATGGCGTATTTTTATCATGTGCATGCTATATAACTATATTCAAAATTAACTATATTGTATAGAAAATAACTACATCGTATATATTCCAAATACATCTGTTTCATTCTGCGAATTGTGAGTTTGATGATGTCAACAATCAACAATCAGAAAAACATTAAAGACGATGTACACTTTAAAGATGAAAAGAACCAATGTTAAATTATTCAAAAATTAAATTAGGAAAATGGGATCTTTGTGATTTAGTCGATGATAGATCAACAGGGAACTTTGTAAAGTTAGTTGATAATATCAAAAAAGATGTCAAGGAATTTGAAGATAACCGGCAAATCCTAAAACCAGATCTGAACTCCTCGAGTTTTGAAAGATTAATTCATGAGATTGAGAATATTCTGGAAACTCTTAGCAGAGTCAATAGTTTTGCCCAACTTAAATATGCTGCCGATACCTCGTCCAATGAAGCTGCAGCTCTGGTTCTTGAAACCGAAAAATTGAGTTCACAGATTAGTAACCAAATTTTATTTTTTGATTTATGGTTCAAGAAAGGACTTGACAAGAATAATGCTCAACGACTAATTGACAGCATCTCCGCTGTATATAGGGAATATTTAAAGCATAAGAGATTGATTGCGAAATATTCACTTCATGAGTCAGAAGAGAAGATTATCAACACTCTCGAGGTAACCGGTCCAAGTGCCCTTGTAAAAATATATGATAGAATGACTAATAATTTTGAATTTACAGTAATAAAAAAACATGGAAATACAAAGAGGACCAAAATATTCACAAATAAAGAAAAACTGCTTTCTTTTGTTAGGAGCTCTAAAGCAAATGAGAGGGAATCTGCATACAAGGCATTATTCAAAACCTATGAGAAAAATAGTGGGGTTCTAGGGGAAATTTACCAAAATTTAGTAACTCAATGGAGAGACGAAAATATTTCTATTAGAGGATTCAAATCTCCTATTTCCGTTAGAAATATTCATAATAATATAGATGATACCACAGTAGAGACACTCTTGGCAGTTTGTAAAGAAAACGCGCATTTATTTTACGATTATTTTATCGAAAAAGCTAAACTAATTGGTATGAAAAAACTAAGACGCTATGATCTGTATGCACCAATTTCAAGCAAAAATATTCCTAAATTTACGTTTAAGAATGCTACAAGATTAGTCTTGGATACTTTTCATAAATTTGATCCAAGTTTTGGCTTGTACACAGAGCGCTTGTTTAAAGAAAATCATATTGATTCTGAAATCAGGAATGGAAAAACGAGTGGTGCATTTTGCTATACTGTTGCCCCGAAAAGGACTCCTTATGTACTCTTAAATTTTGATGGAATGATGAGAGATGTTTCAACTATGGCTCATGAATTTGGACACGCAATACATAGTATGCATGCTTCCGATAAACCAATTTTGGTTACACATGCTCCCCTCCCATTGGCGGAAACTGCATCTGTATTTGGAGAGATGCTTCTCAATGAAGAAATTTACAAGAAGATAAATAGGGAAAAGAAAAAGATTTTCTTGGCAGAACAAATTGATGATATCTATGCAACCGTTATGCGACAGGCATTTTTTACAATTTTTGAAATAGAAGCCCATAAGCAAATTGTAGAAAAGAGTGTTACTATTGATAACGTCTCCGATCTGTATATGAAAAACTTAAGAGCGCAATTTGGAAATTCAATACGTATTTCAGAAGATTTTAAATGGGAATGGCTTTACATCCCGCATTTTTATCATACTCCTTTCTATTGCTATGCTTATGCCTTTGGAAATTTACTTGTGCTCTCACTATATCAGCAATTTAGAGAGGAGGGTAAATCCTTTATTTCAAAGTACCTCAAGATACTATCTGCAGGAGGATCTGAAAAACCAGAAACATTGCTTAAGGATTCCGGATTTGATATCACTAAGGCCACTTTTTGGCAACAAGGTTTTGATCTCATAAAAATGAAGATTGATAAGCTAAAGGAAGACGAATAATAAAGTATAAATTTTTTCATACCCAGATTCTTGAATTAACATAAATTGCGATCTAAATAAGAAAAAGATAGCTTACTCCTATTTCATATACAAAATGTTGCTGACAAACGGATACTTTATAGATTAGTTTTTAGAATGTGGGAGTATTGAAGAAGTTTTGCAGTATATGTGGAAAGGAATTGCCTGCAAATACTGAATACTTTCTCTGCGAAAAATGTCATAAGGAGGTAATCATTTCAGAAGATAAATTTGATTACATGGAAAATTCAAGACTTTATTATTAGTTTTTGATGAAAGTGAAACTGTCAATTCAAGACTATCTGCGTCATCTGAAAATCTGGATCTAACGCGAATAGTTCAAATGAGGATATCTTTACCAAGTTTTGCTACGGGTTGCTCGATCCCAATTCATTAAGCCTGGTTTGATTTGAAATCTTGTGCAGCATCAATAGAACAACTGAACATCATAGGGTACTAAACTTATATTCAGTACATAAGTAAACCTATCCTGGAGGACAAGATCGAATGTTAATGAAGATTCATGATGAATTCATTGATAAATTAGATTTTGCGAAGAGGGACGGACTTATCCCGGTGGTAGTCCAAGATATCAAGACTAAGGATATTTTGATGTTAGCCTATGCTAATAGAACTGCAATAGAGAATACAGTTAAAACAGGCAACGCTTGGTTCTGGAGTGTATCTCGTAACAAACTCTGGATGAAAGGAGAAGAATCTGGAAATGTTCAAGATGTGAAAGATATCTTGGTTGATTGTGATCTGGATTCAGTGGTTTATCTCGTAGAGTCAAAAAATCCTGCATGTCATACAGGAAATAGAACATGTTTTCACAATAGGTTATACCCTCTCTAAAATTGACAAGTTATTTTTCATAATCATGTAATAATTATATTGTATTTTGAATAATTACGATTTTCGATCCAATTCATGTTTAATGCTTATAAAAATTTGAAGTAAAAAAATTAAGTAATACTAAAATTACTATTAGTGATATTTATTACCACATATTCGGTGATAGTTGATTATACATGGGTTCTATTCGATTTCTAAAATGCAGAGAATGTGGCGCTGAATATACTCCAGTATTCAAGTACATATGTGAAGAGTGTTTCGGTCCTCTCGATGTTATATATAATGTTCCTACGGATTTAAGCAAGCACACATTCTCGTCCAGGCAGGATAAAACATATTGGCGCTATTTCGAGCTCTTACCAATTGCTGATAAAAACTCTATCGTGAATATTCATGCTGGATTCACACCCCTGCAACATGCGGAGGATTTGGGGACACATATAGGAAATCTTAAGAATCTCTTCATAAAGAACGATTCTGTAAATCCAACTTTTTCATTCAAAGATAGACCTGCGGGTGTGGCCATTTCAAAATCCAAAGAAATCAAACTCAAAGCAGTAGGATGCGCATCAACTGGAAATTTGGCTTCAGCAACTGCTGCGCATGCTGCTAAAGCACACTTGCCATGTTTTATTTTTGCACCATCGGATATTGAAAAAGCAAAGATTGCACAGGCATTATGTTATGGTGCCAAATATGTTGCAGTTGAAGGGACTTATGACGATGCCAATAGGATCGCGTCAATAATAGGAGATTCAAAGGGCATAGGTATCGTAAATATCAATATGAGACCATATTATGTGGAAGGTTCGAAGACGCTGGCATTTGAAGTAGCCGAACAACTTAACTGGGAACTTCCAGATCATCTCATTATTCCAGTGGGGAGCGGTGCGATGTTAAATGCAATTTGTAAAGGATTTGAAGAGTTACACGAAATAGGACTTGTCGACGACGTTTCAAATCTAAAGGTTACAGCCGCACAACCACACGGTTGCGCTCCAATAGTTGATGCCTTTAAGAAAAATACTGATGAAATTGTTCCTGTAGAAAGACCGGATACCATAGCAAAGAGTTTAGCAATTGGGGATCCTGGGGACGGCGTTTATGTTTTAAGAAGATTGAAACAATACGGTGGTATTGCTGAAGAAGCTAATGATAATGAAATTGTTGAGGGAATTATGACACTAGCAAAAACAGAAGGTATTTTTACTGAACCCGCAGGTGGCGTCTCAATTGCCGTACTCAAAAAACTGGTTGATGATGGATTTATAGAGCGAGATGAAAAAGTAGTATGTTATGTTACTGGTAATGGATTGAAATCTATTGAAGCAATAATAAGTACATTGCCCAAACTTGAAGTCGTCAAGCCAGATGTACAAACAGTGTCCGCAATGATTTCATAGGAATTGATGAACACATAATGACAAATATCGAATTTATTATTCCATCCGTTCTTACGAAGGGTAGCGGAGAAAAAAAGATTCCATTAGATGCCATAGATCTGCAAGATGCATTTACTAAAGTAACGGAACAGCTCGGGGAAGATTTTAAACGTAAAGTTTTGGATTTGAACGGAAAACCGCGATCGTTAATTAACATTTACATTAACGGAAAAAATATGCGTTTTAGTAATGATGGCATGGCAACCAAACTTAACAGCGGTGATTCAATTTATATTCTACCGGCTGTAGCAGGAGGTTCTGAACTAAAGAACGAGGATTTACAAAGATACTCCAGACAGATAATGCTAGATGAAATAGGATTCGTTGGATTGGAAAAACTGAGAAAGGCAAAAGTATGCGTTGTTGGAGTTGGAGGTATCGGTAATCCTGTAGTTACACAACTGACTGCAATGGGTATCGGAAAATTGAAGATAGTGGATAGAGATATCATAGAAATTTCCAACTTACATAGGCAGCATCTTTATACAGAAAATGATATAGGTAGAGTCAAGGTTGAAGCTGCAAAAGAAAGACTTGAAAAAATAAATTCAAGTGTCGAGATTGAAGCACTTCCAAATTCTGTTACTAAATATACTGCCGAAAGCATTGTTGATGGATTTGATATAGTCGTAGATGCATTAGATAGTATAGATGCTAGATATGCACTAAATGACGCATGTATTAAACTAAATATCCCTCTAATCTATGCTGGTGCTTTAGGCATGTTAGGTTCAGTTTGCACAATAATTCCAAATAAAACCGCATGTCTTAGGTGTATCTTTCCCGCGTTAGCTGAGGATGATATGCCAACTTGTAGTACTGAAGGTGTTCATCCATCAATTTTGTATCTTGTCGGAGGTATCCAAGTTTCTGAGGCAGTCAAGATCATTCTGGGTGAAAAACCAACACTAGAAAATAAACTCCTGTATGTAGATCTAAACGATCTGTCATTAGAAAAGGTTTCAGTGTTTAGACAAGATGAATGTCCTTCATGTGGAACAAAAAGAATTGATAGTAATCAGCTTGAAACAAAGCAATTGATAATTGAAGAATTATGCGGTCGTGATCGAGGAAAGAGAACGTACACTGTTACACCCGCACATATATCAACATCATTAAACCTGATAGTAATTGAAAAGAGTGCGGAAAGACTGGGATATACGATTAAGACAAAAGGCGAACTAGGATTAACCATCATGAGCAGCAATTCCGACAATCTTTCAATAAGCTTCATGACCAGTGGGGCAGCTACTATTGTTGGAGCTAAAAGTGAGGACGAAGCACTGTCAATTTACAAGAGCTTTGTGGATGACAACGTATCTTAATTTTCAATAATATTCATGGCAAAGTGCAGCGAAAATAGGATCAATCATTTAGATTTTCAAAATGAAATTTGTTCCTATTTTTAGTGATAAATGGAATTATCATCTCATTAATCAAGTCATCATAATTTTTCTCTTTGTCGATTGTTAGGAGGAGAAAATAGTCATTACTTATGGGAATAGTAATCCTTATTACATTTTCATATCTTCCAACAGCATAATTTAGTTTTCCTATTTTTGATTGAAATTTGACCCTAGTCCTATATCTTGACACGGCTGCAGCTGCATACTCCTCGCTTTCCTCTTCTGACATTAATGGTTTTAATCCTTCGCGTTGTTCCACATTAATTAGGACACCATATTTATTTGAAATACCAATCCACCGAAGAGAACTATCTAAATTTAATAACTCCTCACTAAACGTATAAATGAACTCATAATCAATCGCCAATTTTGTTAATTATCTTATCTATTTCTCATATTTAAGCAAAATTTAAAATTAAAAATGAGATTAGCGCGATTTAGAGTTATCAGATGATAAAAGTTGTTCAATTACATTATCGTTATATTCAATAATATTTAGATTCTTAGAAAGGATATGAATGTCCTGAATTATGCCTTGCATGAAATCATCGGCAACTACTATCACCTCATCAAAAAAATTGCGTGACAGAAAATTTTCTAAAGAACTAACAAAAGTCGGATAGTCTTTAGCATTATTGAAATCAAATTTTTTCCTAGAAATCAGGTTATGGGCGGCAGGATAGACATCTGAAATTTCAGATGGGATGATACCAATAAAAGGATTATAAGCGCAAATCTGAGAATCTGAAAATTTACTTGACAATTTGTGATATTCTTGAGAACAATAAAAGGGGGAAACCTGCGTATCAGGAAATAGAATGATCTTTTTCTTATCAGTACTAAATGAACTAAAGATCTTTCTTACTCTACAGGCCTCCGGTCTATATTGATCGATTGATTCCATAAAAAATACCGCTTTTTTCTTAAACACTGGCGTACCATCTTCTAAGTGTTTGTAATTGACAAATAATTTAAAGGCCTCCATTAATTTGGGATGAGCTCGTGCTTTTTGTCCAACATATTCCCAAAGTCTTCCTTCCATGATTGCTTGTTTTACCGACAAAACTTCTGATCTCAATACGTAGAGATTATGTTTGGCCAATTTGTCTATCTTTTCATTGTGTTCGAGTCCAACAAATTCCTTAACTGTCATACTAATGCAAATTGGACATTGACATGAAAGATATGTCAACTTATCCAATCTTGAAGTTCCATTTGGATGCATGTACCTGTTATCTCTTGCATATAACATGTATGATGCAGAATCAAAAGTATCACACCCTAATGCTACTGCTAATGGTATCGTTAAAGGATGTCCTGCTCCGAAAAGATGAATGGGCTTGGACATAACTGTTGTTTTAAGAGTTGCTATCATATCAGCCAAAATTGCAAATTCGTATGATTCTAGTAATTGCACAGGACTTCCAAGAGCCATCATTTCATATCCCATTTCATCAAGTAATCTCGCGGATCTTTTTACCAAGTCAAGATGTTCTGCTCCCTGGACCGGGCCCACCCAAACAGAGTTTCGATTATTGTTACTCTTAATGAGATTCATGGTTTCTTGGGAATTTTTAATAGTCTCGTTTACATACCTTTCAGCTACTTCATAACTCAATCCATATCCTGTTGGCTTGTCAAGAGGTACACAAATATCACTTTGAATATCATTCTCAAATTGGGCTATATACGAAGGCTCTGGTTCGATAGAACCGTATTCTAGTACTTGGTAGCCACCAGAATCAGTCATTATTGGACCATCAAAATTTATTATTTTATGAATACCTCTTTCTCGTGCGACATCACCATATTTTTTTAACGTGATATACGCATTTGTAATGACAGCTTCAAAACCTAATTTCTTTAAGAACTCTATATCTACAGACTGTGAAACAGGGTGAATAACAGGTATAAAGGCAGGAGTCTCAAAAGTCCCACTAGGAGTCTTTATTTTTCCTACTCTTCCTGCTAGGTCAGAATATCTGACCTCAAATAACAAATTTACTTCTTGAACTCCCTCATGAATTCTTCATATATCGACTTTACCCTATCAGCAGCTAACCCAGAACCTTCTTCTATCCCGTATTCGGTTACCTTGATCTTATCCATCACAATTATCGCTTTGACGTCATCTCTGATTTTTACGAGCCCTGGAAATACCCTTGATATACGATCTGCAAGACCCTTAAGATCAAAAGGCTTTTCCAAAAGCTTTATTTCTTTTACAAATGATCCATTTATGATAATTCTCAGAATTCCCTGACCTTCTACATTTTCAAGAACAATATCTAATTTTTCGTCGATTGCACTTAACGTTCCACTATAATTCTTGTCATAAGATGTCTCTATCGAAACTTTTTTCCCTACGAATTGAAGTATTTCTTCATAAAACTTCCTTATGGTTAAAGCAGACATTTTTTCAACTAGGAATGTTTCCTAAAGTTCTATATATGAGTTTCAATAACTAACTCGACTAGAGACAGTTCAATCTTTCTTCTGTTTCTCATTATTCTAATTCAAACAACGATAGTCAGGATCAACGTTTTTTTGGGAACGTACCTAATTCGTTACTCCGACACCTTAAACAGACTTTTGCTTCTAGATTTCCAAGATAGCAAATGTAATAGCATTTATTGCATTGCAAGCGAGAGATCCCATCCCTAATACCTACAAAATTATCTAGACGATCTATAAATTTGGACGAGATTAGATTTTCCAGTACTATTTCTAAAATTGAAGTAATATGCCCTAATTCTGCATTTCTATATCTGAGATAAGTTTCAATCATATTACTTGGGATATTTTCTGTTGCAAGTTGTATTATCCCTTTGTTATAATTTCTAAATAACAGATCTCTGAAATACCACTCCAGTTCGTTCATTTCAGTTTTACTCATCTTCCCTAAATCTAGAAATGGCAGAAGAATAAGAATGGAATAGATTCGCAGACAGAAAACTTGAGAAACTATTTAAAAATACTTGATTGGTTAAGTATTTGAGTCAAAATGCAATGGAATATGAATAATTTTACGAAGGTAGCTTTTACCAGGTTAATTCAACCGTTTGGAGATAACCTTAATGACGTTGTGAAGATTACGAAGGCCTTTAGTTTTGCTGCTAATGTATATTCTGGACTATTTAGAAATGAAAGTCATGAGCCTTACATCAATCATGCGATGAAGGTTGCATTAATATTATCTGATGAATTAAAAGTTCATGACGTAGATACAATCTGCGCAGCAATTTTACATGATGCAATAGACAAGAGCAAAGACGGTAATGCAGTCGTTGAAGACTTGAAATCAAATTTCGGCGAAAATATTTATGATACTATTAGGATTTTGACCGAACCAAAAACTAATGAAGAAAATAGAGAAAAATTACTTGTCAAATATTTTGAAAATATTTCAAAAGGTCCAAAAATGTCTCGATTCATAAAAATTGCTGACCGTTTGGACAACGCCCGGTTTTTGAAAAATGACAGGAAAAAGGAAAAGGCACTGCGATATAAGGAAGAGACTCAAAAATACATACTGCCCCTCGCAGAAAAAACGGATGATACCATGGCATTAAAACTATCAATAGCACTATATGAAATAAAATAGTTTAAAACTACTTTTCCTCACAAGACACGCCATTCTTTCTTTTATGACTTAACCAATGTCTTGCACAGCCAAATAACCTGTGCTGAGTACAGCCACATATGAAACATTTTTTCATAGAATTTGTTCCCTACTCATACTTATCAAATTTTCTACACCTTGCAGATAATTGTCTTTTTTGAATTATCATACATTGAATTGCACTAATTTAGAAACGTGCGAAATCAAAAGAAAGATAAAAGTAAGCAAATCAAGTATTTATTATATGACGGAAAATTCTGTTAGACACATAGACACTTTGAGGGAGATGGATTCCATGAAAAAGGAATACCAAATTCGATGTAGCCATTACGAGCTGGAATTATTCAAAAATGAAAATCGAATTACCTGCGTAATATGTGGCAAAAATTGGGATTTTTTGGAAGAAAGGGGATATTCGAATAAGAAACAGGCATATTCTGCTGAAAAGGATTGATCACTTTGTTCACAAAACTTGTGTTTAAAATGAATTTTATTTTATGTTCTTAAGGTGAACTAGATGAAAAAAAAATTTAAAACTGCTTTAGTTCAAATGAAATCCTCTGTAAATAAGGAACAAAATTTGGCTTATTCATTAGAATTAATAAATGAAGCGGCCAAGAACAAGGCACGATTAATCTGTTTTCCAGAATTTCAGATGGCATATTCTCCACTCGAACAAAAACCAGAAGCATTGTACAAAATTGCTGAGAAAATCAATGGTAACTTTATATCGACATTGTCATACTCTGCCAAACAAAACAAGATAAACGTAATTACAACAATATATGAAATTATCAATACCAACAAACAGAATCATAAGGTTTTTGATACTGCTATAATAATTAATGACCTCGGAAAATTACAGTCTGTTTATAGAAAAGTCCATTTGTATGATGCCTTAGGATTCAAAGAATCTAAAAAGCTAGTGGCAGGAAATATTATTGAGAGACCGACTCGAACATCTGTTGGAAATCTAGGATTGCTCATATGTTATGATATGCGATTTCCAGAGATTTCCAGAATTCTAACTGTCAATGGCGCCAGCATATTGGCATCTCCATCGGCTTGGGTAGCTGGATTTATGAAACAAGAACACTGGGAAATCATGGTGAAAGCAAGGGCAATAGAAAATGGTGTTTATGTAATAGCACCAAATCAGGTTGGTAATATTTATTGTGGGCATAGCATGGTGATTGACCCATTTGGTTCTACCCTGGTAGATATGGGAAATAGAGAAGGTATTGAAATTATAGAAATTGATAGCTCAAGAATAGATACAATAAGGAGAACACTTCCACTTTTGATGAATAGAAGAACTGATGTATACAAAAACTATATCGATGTATTTGAATCTGAATTGTGATGACTGTCAGTTTTGTTAAATCTACTATGCGGACAAACTCTATTTACACATATTGTCCACATCGTTTTTCTTTTAAAAATTATGCTTAAGATTGGCCATCCACAAGAACAAATGCTGTTACTCCTTTTAATATCGCCCACTTGTGGAACTGATGCAATTGCTTTACAACCAGTTATTCTATACTGTGAACAGGCGATAAATCGTTTATTGGATTTTCGTGACTTGATCAAGATCATTTCTCCTACGTGACATTTTGGGCACTTTCCAATTGACGTTCCTTTTTCAGAATCAGTCAATCCATTTTTTATCTCATCACCAATTGCTAATTCATTTATTTTAATCTTGTTTAAGGAAATCTCCAAAGATTTTTCTAGATATTTGCGAATGTCAATCATATCAAGATCTCCTTCTTCTATTCTTTTGATGCTGGACTCCAGGAAGGTGGTTAATTTTGTTGAAACAATCTCGGGAATAAATTTTTTCATGGTATTGAGAATTGTAAATCCCAATTCCGTAGGTTCTAATCCAATCTTGTCTTGAATAATGTATTTACGCTTTATTAATAAATTGATTATATCGGCCCTAGTAGATTTTGTTCCTATCCCTTCTGATTCCATCTTTTCCAATAGGCTTGCCTGATTATACCTAGGGGGTGGTTTCGTATAATCTTCCATTGCAGTAATTTCATTTACCTCTACAGACTCACCCATCATAAGTTCTGGCAGATTAGATTCATTGATACTAAAATAAGGTTCATAAATAGGAATCCAACCATAGTTTAAAATAGTATTACCCTTAGCCATAAAGTCATGCTCATTCACGTTAATAGTAACTTCAATGTATTTTGTTACAGCAGTGCTTCCAAATGTAGATAAAAACCTCTTAATAATCAAGTCTAGGACTCTATGCTGGAGTGTGTTTAGTTTTTTCTGTTTTACGCCTGTAGGATAAATGGCCGGATGAGCAGGATCTTCTTCATTACCTTGATAGGGAATTAAATGTTTTCGCTTCAACAAGTCTTGAACAAAAGAATTATTTATTGCGGGATAATTCATGTCTAATTGTTCTAGTATTTTTCTATAACCTATGGACGAAGGAAGTTTTTGACTTGAAGTACGTGGGTATGAAATTAGTGCGGCTAGGTAAAGAGATTCTGCGACAGAAAGAGTTGCGGCAGGAGGCATCTTGAAAATTCGAAAGGCTTCTTTTTGTAGATTACTAATATTGAAGGGTACGGGGGGACTCACTTTCTTGTCAAGTCTAATTATTTCCTTTATAGTACCTTTTTGGTTTCTACAAGTATTTAGTATCTTATGTATTTCTGAAAATTTATGAACTGAAGTTTCTAAATTAGCTTCGAAAAAAGATCCATCTTTCTCAAATTTTCCAATAACATACCATACCGGATCTGGTATATGGTTCCTGATCTTTAACTCTCTATCTCCCATAAATCCTAAGGTAGGGCCCTGAACTCTTCCAATGCTTAAGTTGTAATATCTGTTATTCTGATTGGAAACGCTCAAACAGTTAACTAGCGCCCTAGATAGATTAATCCCAAAAATAAAATCGACAAGATGTCTGGCCTTTGCTGCTTCAGCGATTCTAATATCGGGTTCTTGCAAATTATTGAATGATTGATTTATTTCTGAATCGGTAAGGGAGGAAAATTTAGCCCTCATTGATAGCTCGTATTTGTGATTGCAAGCATATTCAAGTATATTATAACCAATTAGTTCGCCCTCGAGATCATAGTCACAGGCATGTATGAATCCCGAAGCACCCTCTGAAATCTTTGATATAACTTTCAAGATTTCCAAAACTCTTCTTTTTTCTCTCACAATAGCCGAATGTTTAGGAGACCATTTCGCCTCGTATATTGGATATTTTTTTCGATTTCTCTCGATTGGAAATAAACTGTACAAATGTCCAAGTGCGGAACAGACAATAAATCGTTGGTTCTTATTTGAAATAATTTCAAAAATAACTATACCTGGTGCAGGTTTTCTCTCTGTCATTTTTCTAGATCCTAAGATTTCAGATATCCTCTTTGCAGCGAGTGGTTTTTCGCAAATTACAAGTTTATAATGTTCAGTGCCGAACCGATGAAATTCTCCTGGCAATCAAAATATTTTATAGAGCATAATAATTTAGATTTTGGGTTCGCAAAAATCTTACAGATTGCAAGCACGTCCTTCATTATGTATTCTCAAAAATAGGTTATGATGCAACCCTTTCTCTAACATTTTTATATTCTCAAAACAATATTTTTCATATAAATGGTAAATAATGTATGCGTTCTTGGGGCTGGAAGTACAAAATATGGTAAACTAAGCCAAAGTATTATAGAGCTGGGATTGGATGCGGCAAAAAGCGCTATTGATTCGGCCGGCATTACGCCAAAGGATATTCAAGCAGGTTATATCTCGAATGTATTTGGTGTTGCGGATAAGCAAGTACATATTGCACCAGTACTTATGAGCAACCTTGGAATTCCACATATCCCTGGGCTAACAATTGAATCTGCTTGCGGCTCAGGTTCGGTGATGTTTAGAGAGGCTTTTGCAAATGTTGCCGCGGGCTTTTATGATTGTGTATTAGCCGTTGGTGTAGAAAAGGTAACACACACTGGAACTACTTTGAGTACCACACTCTTTTCATATTGTTCAGACTTCTTTTATGAGGGTGGTAATGGCGCTTCATTTCCAGGACTGTTTGCCTCAATTGCCAGGGCATATCTAACTAAATACCAAGCCACTGAAGAGGATTTGGCATATGTTGCAGTCAAGAATCATGAAAATGGGCTGTTAAATCCAAAAGCACACATCAGGAAAAGTATAACAGTAGATGATGTTATGAACTCGCCAGTTGTAGCATCTCCATTAAAGATCTATGATTGTTGCCCATTTTCTGATGGCGCATCAGCTGTTATATTGTGTACCGAAGAATTTGCCAAAAAGGTTGGTAACAATTATGTAAAAGTTATTGGTTCAGGGAGAGGTGGATCACCCGCTGCCGTCCAATCACGAGAAGATATCACAACTATCCCAAGTACAATAATTGCAGCAAACCAAGCATACAAAATGGCAGGCGTAACACCAAAGGATATTGATTTTGCAGAAGTTCATGATTGTTTTACAATTGCAGAAATAATTGACATTGAAGATTTAGGATTTTTTAAGAAGGGTACGGGAGGCATGGCTGCTAGGGAGGGGATTACTAAAAGAACGGGTGAGATCCCAATTAATCCATCAGGAGGACTGAAATCCAAAGGACATCCGATCGGAGCTACTGGAGTAGGACAAGTTGTAGAGGTTTTCGAACAATTTACTGGTGGAGCAGGAGACAGGTCTGTAAAGGATGCTGAAATAGCCCTAACACATAACTTTGGTGCTACCGGGGCAAGCGCAGCAGTTCATATTTTTCAAAAAGCATAAACTTGGTGCATATCGGTGGATAAAAATTCTAGTACACATGAAAGATTTATTCAAACAGCAAAAAGTGGAAAAATTCTAGCTAACAAGTGCAAAAATTGTGGAAAAGTAATGCTTGAGACAATGTACTATTGCAGTGGATGCTCTAAAAGTGATTTTGAATTTGTTGAATTTGCTGGTATTGGCACGGTAGTGACTCATACAATTCAGTCGGTAGCTCCTGAAGGTTTTGAAGACATTAGCTCGTATGCTTGGGTAGTGTTCAAGCTCAGGGACGCTCCTTTTTCGGCTTCAGGATTTCTACCCGGAATCAAAACTCCAGCTGATCTTCCTATAGGCTCAACTGTGAAAGTCAAGGGATATGATGACAAACATGGACTAACTTTAGAAAAACAAGGAGACTAGTTGTTATTTTTTCGTAAAAGTCATGTCTCATACGACTAGTTTTTTCTCTACTATCGATTTCAAGTTAGGCAAGTTCTCCATATACTAGAAATTATTTAGATTAGCTTTATGTTACTCTTTTGTCGACAGTCACTGACAATTATTTTTACATTCATGCAAAACAATATTTTTTTGATGCAGCATCATACTCAGCTTCAAAACGACCTGTCTAGTGCTGCTCAGGTTATTAGTAATCAGATTACAAAATTGAATAAGCTCTCAAAGAAATTTGATATGATGGATACCCATTTTAGAAAACAAATTGTACAAAACATCAAAGTGGGTAACAATATTCGAGCCAAGGCACTAGCTAGTGAGCTTGTAAATATACGTAAAATTCAGCATACGACGAGAAACATGACAATGTCTCTTGAAGTTGTGGCGCTACGTTCTACTATAATTGGTGAATTTGCTGTAATAATGGATACAATAAATCCAACAATAGATTTGATAAAAAACATTGAGAAAGATATTTCAATGGTAATACCTACGGCGCATGAGGTATTGAACGATGTTACAAACGCTTCATCAGAAATTCTGAATTACAACATCAATCCTGAAGTAAAAATATCCATGCCTGTGGATGAAGAAGCGCTAAAAATATTGAGCGAAGTGGAACAGAGTGTTGAGGAAGAGACAAGACAAAAGTTGCCCGACATACCTGCTACGATTAATGTAGTTAAAAACCGGAATGAATATGATTCCCTAGAAGAGGAAAATGAAGTAATGATCTAGATTTGATTTTCTAATAGGTAGTAGGTAAATTGAATAAGTAGTAGGTAAATTGTTTTGTACTGTTAGTCAATAACTATTTACGACCCAATTTTAAATTATCTCAAGATAATATCGGGTGAGATGGAGATAGAGGCGAGCCATGATCTAATAACTCAGACTGAAACTAAACCTAGTGGAATTTTACAAGCAGCAAAAAGAGTTAGGATGATTTTCTCCGTAATGGCAAGTCCTAACAGGATAGATATACTTCGTATCCTAAATTCTAAGGGACCTTTAACTTATTCAGAACTGAAGTCATTAGCCGGTTTTAAATCTAAAAAAGAATCTGGTAAATTTGCTTACCATTTAAGGAAGCTTTTGAGGCAGTCTCTTGTCGCACTAAATAAAGCCGAGAGAAGATATACAATTACCAATCTCGGAAAATTAGTGCTGAGTTTAGCCAGACAAATCGAAGAGAGATCTATAATTGAAAGTGGAAAAATGTATGTACGAACTTCCAGACATTCAATCGAAGAATTTAATTCAAATAGGATAACTCAATCGTTAGTTAGAGAGGCGAATATGCCTCTTGAGCAAGCACACAAAATCACTGAAGAAGTGGAAAACAAAGTTTACAAATTCCAAACTGTTTATCTCACATCCTCGCTTATTAGGGAGACCGTGAATTCGATTTTAATCGAGCATGGCTATGAGGAATTTAGATCAAAACTAGCCAGATTGGGTATTCCAGGATCCGATATCTCTGATATGTTTAACAATCCTCTATATAGCAGAAATGGAGTAGAAGGTATTTTATCAGAAACTTCTCTTGCTGTTTTTTCCGAAAATCTGCTGTTCAACATGTTACCCAAAGACATTACTGATATGCATCTTGCTGGGGAACTAAACATATCGAACACCGGGCTATGGAACTTGATGCCCGATACAGTTTTTGTTGATACTAGGAATATTATTGAAAATGGCTTGAACTTCAAAGGAAAATATTTGAGTGTTTCAAGAATCAAGCCAATTCAGACACTTGACGATATCACGGCAGTTCTGCCCGTGTTGGTTTCGGTCTTAAGCAGAGAAGCTTCTAGGGAGGTGGTACTTGATAATTTTGTTTCTACAATTTCAAATAAGATTCAAGGAAGTGATGAAGATATAGAG
>JBHENS010000016.1:24140-24372 GCA_046261955.1 Nitrososphaeraceae archaeon
TTTATTTCATCATCCATTTCAAGATCATATTCTTCATCAGGATTTCCGGTAATTACTTTTCCTATTTCGATTGAAGGTGGTTCAATCACTAGATCCGTTTTGGCTGCTTATCTGAGATATTTGGACTATACCCCTATTCCCACTATTGCGTTATCTCTAGTTGGTAATGATCAAGATTCCATGAGGGCAAACACAGATCTAATAGGAAATATTCTCAAGCAAGGAGGAATTT
>JBHENS010000017.1:0-316 GCA_046261955.1 Nitrososphaeraceae archaeon
ATTATAGCCTTTGCGGCATCAAATAAGTCAGATGCTTCTTGCTCAAATGCTTGTATTAGATAATGATCTCCGTTTATGGTTACTTCTAATGAATAATATTTTAGACCATTTAACATGAGTGATAAATGGTTTGAGGCTTGCGTGATTTTGCCGCCCAAACTCAAAAGCATTATCAGGGCATCAAGACTATTCTTGTAATTCAAAAGCAATACTCACATTGTAGATCCAAAAATTCATCGAAATAATCAAATCATTAAATGAAAAAATATTTTTCTGCGATATACAGATCACCAAAATAAGAGTAGTGAAAATATGA
>JBHENS010000017.1:326-5768 GCA_046261955.1 Nitrososphaeraceae archaeon
TAGTTATTGGGTCATCTTGGAGAGAGGGAGGCGATAAGAGAATACAGCCAATCGTAATACATCAAATTAACGATCACGCTTGATCTAATCAACTGAAATGTTATTCTTGTTACATAGTTTACAGATACCAAACCAACCAGCTATTCTATTTTCCATCTTTTCTTCAAGGACATTTGAACCACATTCAAAACAAAAGAATCTTTTTTGCATATGATTTATCATTCTAATAATCAATGGTATCATAGTATATCTTTGTGATACCGTCAGCACATGATCTGAATGGACAAAAAGAGTTCTATTAGAAATCATCATTCTTCCTGCTACTGAATACATTTTCTACTTGATTTTGTCTACTGAATGCTGAATGCTTGAGAGTAATAGGCCATTTGTGATTTTTGATCTCGAGTGGCTTTATTGTGATTTTGCAATAAATAGTTTTGAATTATTACCATCATATCCGAAAAGATATGCCTGATCTTTTGAGGAATCTATGAGGATATTCTCAACAATGAAATCCGTTTCAAATTTATTGACAATATTGTTGGTTGTATTTACTGCTATCGCCATGCTTTTGGTGCCGTTTGAATTTTTGGTCAAAATGTTAGTCATGTTTTGGTCAATTATATAGAGTAATTTGTCATTTGAATTATATAAAATATTTTTTACAAATTCGCCTTGTATGCTTGATAGGTTTTTCTTGTTTGAAAGATCTATAGCATTAACTTTTCCGTCAGAGCCTGCTTCGTACAAAATCTTTTTCTCGGTGTTAAGAGTTAGTGCTATTGGACTTTGCACTGTTATGTTATCAACAATTTGGTTATTTGACTCGTCTATTACTGAAATCATATTGTCATATTTTGCACCTGCATATAATAAATGAGACTCCGGATCTAATTGAATATCTTTTATTCCATATAGCCATTTATCTATATACACAGATTGTAACGAATTTCCATCTATTACATAAATTCCTGGCTTACCACCCTCGGGATATAACGAACCAACGTATATCTTATTGGTAACAGGATTAATAGAAATCCCTGCCAGCGAACCTTCTTTGCCTTCTTCAGTTTCACCGTACAATTGAATTCTCTTGAATTTATTGTTAGTTGAGTTGATCACATACACCGTATCATATGCAACGGTGGTGTCATTTTCGTTAACCATATGCTGACCTGTTGCATACAAAACTCCCCTGTTAAGATCTAATGCAATATTAGAAAGAAAATCGTTCTTTTCGGATCCAATATTGATAGTGTCTATTACTTTGTTCTGAGCAGTATCAATAACATAAATCAAGTTCTTTGCTCCACTATCGGTCGCGAATATCCCATAGATTTTGCTTGTTTTTTCATCAATTGCCACAGAGATTGGTTTATCATTTCCAAGAATGATTGAAGATACCGAAAACGTGTTAGGAACTTGCGAAGAGCCTGATTGTAATACAGTCGTTCCCACCAATATCAAACTAATAGAAATTATGGTAAAATGAGCGGTACAGGAACTCCTAGACATATACATATCAATGATTATTAAATTTACTTATTAAAGATATAGAAACTTAATAATGGAAAAATGTTTGTTGCTATTATTTCTTCTTTGGACTCTACGTAATATTCTGAAATTGAATATTTGGCATTATGGAACGGGATGTGGTTCCCGTTAAAGCTCCCTATTACCTTAATCACCAATATGCACAGCAAAGAGGATCGAGTACATCAGACACTTGCCTCAATAATCAAAAATTGAATTGAATCCTGGGTTGGTTAGGTCTTGAAATTAAAGCTAAAGAAAATTTTTACAGGTTCGGATATTGTAAGATTTATTAGATAATTATTTTTATCTTAAAATAATGAGTCAAAAAATTAGTGTGGTATACTTTCTAGTTTGTTTCTCTTTTACAATACTTGTTATTCTTCCCACCCTAAAGGAATCAGGTTTTGGTTTTTTGCAGACCTCAGATTTGTCGAATAATACTAATGCGACAGCGGCTAATAGTACGCAAATTTCAAAAACCATGCAAATTATTGCTGCTGATTCTAAAGCGGCTACAGATGGAAATAGTGTAAATATTGATTTACAGATTCAACCTTTTCCAATATCAAAAAACGCAGACTCGCAATTTATGATTACATTTTTACAACCATCTTCGCAAACAGTGCAAGTTCATGTGGACTATGATTTTGCAATAACCAATAATGATAGTGAGGTCTTTAGAGCATCTACGAAAACCGGACAGCCGTTGCTACACACAGCTGAGGGAATCGTCAAAATTCCATATAAATTCGATCAAGGAGGAGAATATTCCCTACACATAAGTGTCATGGGAATTAATTTTATTCCAATAAAAACAGAGCAGGCGTTATTTGATTTGAAAGTAAGCTGAACTAAACCAATACCAATAGCTATTCCTTTAATCAGAACTCAAATCAACTAGAATACATAAATTATACAAATTATTGGTTTTCCGTCTCATTTGCTGTGTCATTCACAGAAGGTGTATCAATTTCTAAACGAGTACCAGAATTTGCAGCGTCATCGTTTAATTTGAAATCACTATTGTTGATAAATGCATAGGCGATAAACAGTAATAGTACTATGCAAAATATCGCGCTTACTAGTAGAAGCAAATTCATTGTTGTATTGAATATTTTTGAGTAATTTAAATAGTATTAAAACTTGAGAGTGTTAAGTAAATCCGAAACATGAATTATGATTCACATAAAAAATGTTATTGAGATATACATGAGGATAATAATTTTAACAAAAATTGTAAATATTAACTGAGCTCAATGAATATCAGCCAATAATATCATCACAATGTCCATAAATCAAATTGAATTTATCAAGATATATAGAAAGATTTGTGGCTAGATTTGACTGGACAACCCTTGATCTTGTATACCTGAGGAAATGGACAGTCATCGGTATAATCATAGGAGTTCTATCTGGATTATTAGTAATTACTGCCTATGAAGCTATTAGGATTTTTTCATCATTTTTTCTTAGTGATATGGTGAGATACATCCAACCATATCCAGAAGATGTAGCAAACTTGTCTTCGGAATATTCTTTATATGTCTTGAAACCATGGCTTATTCCAGTAATTTTAGGATTAATTGGTTTAGTCATTGGAATACTTTCAATGAAGTTATCAACGGCTCTAGGTAAGAACGGCATAGATGAGATTAGTGATGAATTTCATAACAAGAAAAATCAATTTAGTCTAAAGATTTCATCCTTAAGATCATTCTCCAGTTTTCTTGCTATAGGAAGTGGAACGAGTGGTGGGGTTGAAGATTCCTTGGCGCATACTGGTTCTACACTTGCATCAATAATAGGTAGAATTTTCAAACTTGACCAGGAGGAAATTCGTATTGCAATTGCTGCTGGAATGGGTTCAACAATTGGTGGTATCCTAAGGTTACCTTTTGGGGGAGCAATTTTTAGTTTAGAATTGCTATATCGTAGAGATTTCATTATTAAATCGCTGTATCCAGCGTTCCTGGCATCCATAACAAGTTACATTATTTCAGGAATTGTTTTGGATTGGCCATCTTTCCTGTATATCCCACAAGAGTTTATCACAAAAACAAGTCTTCAGTCCATAGCAGCATATGGTTTGATTGCTGCCATCATAGGAATAATAGGAATAGGATATGTGAAAACGGTTCAGATTTTTCAGAGACATTTTGAAAATATGAAAATACCACTTTACTTCAAGCCTGCACTAGGCGGAGTTATTATTGGTATATTTGCAATTGGTTTTCCCGAAATACTAGGTACGGGGTATGGTTGGTTACAACTTGCAGCACTTGGTAATCATCAAATCTTTCCGCTGTGGATTATGTTCCCAGTAATTGCAATGAAAATCTTTGCGACATCTGTTTCTAATGCGTCACGGAATAGTACGGGTCTACTTGGTCCTTCATTGGTTATAGGCGGTCTTATTGGCTCAGCATTAATTACATTATTTCACTCTTTTGGAATTTTCATGTTTATAGACACAACATCTGCTACTTTGATATCAATATTTGCTTTCTTTACCGCAAGTACCAGAACTCCGATTTCTGCAATAGTGATAGGGATTGAAATGGTCGGGAGTTATACTTTGCTCATTCCCACTGTCATATCTGTGATCATATCAAATATTATCTCTGGTAAAAATAACTATATTTACAGAAATTATGTTTCCAATGTAAAGACGCACTTGTTAAGTGCAAAGAAACATGATTCGAAGTTAAGAAATTACCTGGTAAGAGATGTGATGAATTCAGATTTCTATAACATAAATCGTAATGCAACGATAAATGATGCTGTGCAGATAATGAGAGATCTAAATGTTAAATCACTAGTTGTTACTAACAATGAAGATAAATTTGAAGGCATGGTTTATTTTGAAGATTTATCAAATGTTTCAACAATTCAAGAGAATATGACTGTTAAATCTATCATGATTCATGATCCACCCATGCTTCGCCCTTTGGATCCAATTATGGATTATTTTGAATTGATAAGTAAAACTGCTGTGTCTGAAATTCCAGTAATTTCACCCGATGATAATAAATTAGTCTTGTCAATATTATCACTACGTGATATAAACAAATTATTGAACAATATCAATGATCCAATCTTTCCTGATTTAGAAAAGAGTAACAGCAAATTGCAAAAGGCTATCAATAGTGATAGTGATACTTTACACAATTTGTCTGAGGACGAAGAGTTCGATGACTTTCATAAGAATAATAAAATCATAAGCAGGTTAAAAGACTACTGGGCTTGATAAGACAAGAATTTACGAGTATAGTATAGCTTGACATGGTCTTATCTTTTAAACCTAATTACTAGTTCTAGACAGAAAAAATAATCGACGAATTTAATTTATAAAAAAGAAAAAGAGATTTAGTTTACCACTACTTGGCCCTTCATAAAAGGATGAAGAGTACAATAGTAGTCAAATGTTCCTGCAGTACTAAATGTCCATTGAAATGTTTTTCCTCCCGTCATGTAACTTGAGTCGAATACTGTACCAGATTGGCCACTTTCGGCACTGCCTGAAGTTACAGTATGCAGAGTAGAATCTACATTTTTCCAAGTTACTGTAGTGCCTGCTGGTACCGTTAAAGTTGGGGGCGTATAGAATTGGGCAGCAGTTGGAGCAGAGGATCCTTGAGCAATGATTACTTCACTGCCGGATGATGCTGTTTGGTTTCCTGCTGCAGTTGAGTTTCCAGCCATCATTGTTCCGTTACCAGTCATGTTACTGCCGGTGGTATTAAGCATTGTAGCATTTTGTGTTACTTCAGTTTCACCATTTCCATTTCCATTTGCACCATCACCATTTCCATTATCGCCGGTTTCTGTTTCACCTTCAGCTTGTGCTTGTGCGTCTGCTTCTGCTTCACCTTCAGCAGCAGATTCTGTTTCAGCTGGTACTTGTTC
>JBHENS010000017.1:5778-6723 GCA_046261955.1 Nitrososphaeraceae archaeon
TTGCAGTTGAGTTTTCCACTGCTAGTACTGCAAGTGCACCACCTTTTACAACATCTGCCATTGCGTGGTCAACACCCACATAGACACCTGCTTCTGGGAATGTTGATTCAATTACTGATGCTGAACCTGGAGGAATCCACCATGTTTCGTCATTCATGTCCTGTGTTCCAAAGCCGGTGTTTGCTGTGTTGCTACCATCTCGTACGCTGAGCATTCCACTGATAAAGTGGAATGAAACACCATCGTTTGGTCCTGGATTAACTATATACCAACGAGTTAATTCACCTGGTTTTACCTTGAATATTTCTGCGTCCTTGTTAAGTTCTAGTTTGTTTACTTCACCGACTGCTGGCACATATTTGTGAGCCATACCGTTTGTCAGTACCAAGTCTGGATTATTTGATATGAATTTGCCAATGTCAAATGATCCTGTTCCATTTGCACCTACGAATGGTCCTTGGTCAGCGTTGTTGTACAATTCACTGAATACCATATAGAATTCTTTTGCTGGTTCTTCGTTTGTTGGATGAACAACTATGCCACCATACATTCCGTTAGAAATGTGTTCCCATACACCATTGAGACCATCAGCACCACAGTGATACAGGAATACACCTGGGAATTCTCCTGTAAGTGTCCATGTCTTTGATTCACCTGGTTCCACACTGCCAGATAATGCTTTACCTGGACCAAATCCTGCATGGAAGTCAAGACTGTGAATAGTCTGTCCTTCATTTACTAATGTGATGTTTAGTGTATCACCTTGATCTATCGATATAACTGGTCCTGGAATAGTACCATTGAATACCATTGCATTGTACATGATACCTCCTGGATGTAATGCGTTATCAGGAGCAACTTGAACTTGTGTTTCTGATGCGATTAAAGTTACGTGTTTGACCTCTCCTTGTCCTTGATCTTCTGTTTCCTGCGCATGTACCGCAT
>JBHENS010000017.1:6733-23494 GCA_046261955.1 Nitrososphaeraceae archaeon
GAAACTAGCTATAAGTGTACTTGTCACTATAAAACTACGAGTCATTAGCGCATTGTAAAGGTCTCGACTATAAATAGTGTGCTAAGATAAAAATAAAATATTTTAATTTAGTTTAGAATTTTATTGAAATTATATGCTAGCTAAATATTTATTTGAATTTTTAGATTAAAAAATAATAATATTTATTTTACGTCTATTAATTCCTAAATTAGATGCCAATTTTACCTATTGATTCTGGAAGATACGGTAGCAATGAAATAAGAAGGATCTTTGAAGAAGAAAACCGACTTCGGTATCAGCTTGATTTTGAAGCACAAGTTGCATTATCCCAAGGCAAACTCAATCTGATTCCTCTAGATGCCTCAAGGGAAATAGCTAGAATAACAAGATCGAATAAGATCACAATGAAAAAGATCAAGGATCTTGAATCAATTACTGAACATGATACAGCTTCGTTGGTACAGGCGATAAGTGAATATTGTTCACCTTCAACAAAACCGTGGATACATTACGGACTAACAAGTAACGACGTTGTAGACACGTCTACGTCAATGCAACTAAAAGAGTCATTTGAAATAATTGAGCCAAAACTTTTGAAGCTAATTTCGTTATTGATAAGTAAGGTGAGAAGATACAACTCGCTACCTTCCGTGGGAAGAACTCATGGACAACACGCAAGCATAATTTCTTTTGGATTAAAATTTGCAGTATGGGTAAACGAACTTTCATATCATGTAGAAAGAATCGAAGAGGGTAAGAAGAGATTTCTTTTGTGTAAAACGTTGGGAGTAGTTGGAACAGGGTCATTGATGGGATCAAAGGCGTTAGATGTTCAAAAGAGCGTGGCCAAGTCGCTTGGGCTTTATTCTATAGAGGCAGCTACACAAGTAATACCCAGGGAGAGGCTAGCAGAAGTTCAATTCGTTATTTCATTAATAGGATGTACTTTGGACAAAATTGCAACAGAAATAAGAAATTTACAAAGAACTGAAATTGGTGAAGTAGAAGAACCTTTTAAAAAGGGGCAGTTGGGAAGCAGTGCAGTTCCAGTAAAAAGGAATCCCATAAAGAGCGAAAGAATATCCTCACTCGCAAGAGTACTTCGTTCCTTTTCAAATATCGCCCAAGAGAATATTTCATTATGGCATGAAAGAGATCTCTCAAATTCCGCAAATGAAAGATTTACTATACCGATGGGTGTCATTCTTTTAGATGAAATGATAAACAGTATGATAAAGGTAATTGAAGGATTAAGTGTAAATAGCCAAAAAATTCTAGATAATATAAATAAAACAAAGGGAAGAATTTTTGCAGAATTTATTCTTGAGGCCCTAGTCAAGAAAGGTATTCCTCGAATGAAGGCATATGATAACATACAGCATGTTGCATTTGAAACTCTTGCTGCTGATAAAGACTTTAGAGAAGCAATAATGCAGAATCCTTCCATTGGAGTGCATTTAAGCAAGAATGAATTGAGAACAATATTTGATGCTAACACTCATCTGGCTGCATCAACAAGAATAATAAAGGATGTCATAAGAAAAGCCGAACAAATACGTAAAAATTACAAAGTGCGTTAGTCTATTTTTTATAATATTTATGGATTAGAGAACCGTACTGCAAGGCTTTTTTTCTCCTAATAATGACCTCTGGTGGTATCTCAAAGGATAACGCAATCTTTCTAATGATGTGTTTCCTCAAAAGATCATCATAGCTTACTATTTTATTATAAATTGGAAACTTCATTGCGATAGAAATGAATCCTTTTGAGAGGAATGGTTGTAAAATACTGATATTATATTTTTCTACTACTAGCCTTATTTCATTTATTAATTCTAATTCATTCAAGATCTTTGAATCAATAGTCTTATTAATAGTATCATTACCTTGATTAAATATGTATCTGAAATTATTGTACCCACAAAAGAGCTCATCAAAACCGTTAGCCGTGAGTACAACACTCAGACCGTTATTACTTGCCAATTGAGCTATGTAACTAAAGGCAATGCAATTTTCTAAATGAGATACATTTCTGCAAGCCATTTCATTTTTTACTTTTCTCGAAAATGCAGAAAAATCATCTTTATCTATTTCTAAAATCTTGTGATTCATTTTGATTTTTTGTGCAATTGATTTTGAAAATCCTATATCATTGGAATCAGGGAAGCCAACAGTCAATAATGTAGTATCGACATTCATGTTTTTACAAATTATTGCAAGTAACGTACTATCTATCCCGCCCGAGAAAGCGATGCCAATCTTATCAATCCCTTTCAAATATTCAGATACTGTTGCAAATAATGCATCAATTAGGTCAGAATTGTACAATACACTTTAACCAAAAATAATTTCATTTATGTTTTATCATAGTTGAAGTATTTCTTCAGGATTTTTGAATTTGAATTCGAAAAAAGTAACTTGTATATATCTGGATTCTTTGAAATAAAATAAATGAAGAAAATAATTCTGGATGAAGATCTCAAATATATCGATAGAAATGGAAATTTGCTTAGGAGTAAGACAGAATTATCTTTCTCAAGATTACTTTCATTCTTAGAAAAAGATTATCAGTATGATTTTAAGATTAAGCTAATGAATGGTAATGAGGTCCTCGTTGATTTTAAGGTTGATAACAAATACATTGAAATTTTAGATTCAGAACAAGACCTAGAGAAATTCAATGAGATAAAAAAGAATAATCCTGAACTTGATATCGTAGCTATTGGCAAATCAAAATTTGGTGTCAAATCAGGTGATTTTGAAACAATTTCTTTTGTTGATTCTGAGGGGGATCAAATAGGATCTATATTTTTAGAAGATTCATCACTAGCGTTTGACTATGCACATATTTTACCTCTAGTTGAAAAATGCTCGATACTACATGGTCATACATCTACTGTTATGGTAGAGATCATTGGAAAAATGGTGAATAACCTAGTCATCGATTTTAGTGACGCAAAAAGGATCATTAAAGATACACTTTCAACATTGGATCACAAGTTCTTTATTAACAAGCAATATGTTTACAAAGAGGATAGTATTCATTATTACGTTTCATTTAACGGTCCACGCGGCTTTTTCAACCTGCAGCTTCCAAAAGATACAACCTTTCTTATGCCTGGAGAAGCAACAGTTGAGAATCTTTCTTCGATAATAATAAAATTACTTTCCTCAAAAATGCCTCCAAATATTGAAGCTTTGGGAGTTTATATTTATGAAGGTGTGAATAAAGGGGCGCATATTCTGGCAAAAATTAAGTGAATAGTGATAATTTTCGTGATAATATCTATGCTACTGATGCCCTTATCATGATGGGTGCAAATAGCTTTCTGTTTTTTATCATTTCAATCTAGTTCTGAAGCATGAACTTAAATAGAAGCCTCCTAGTGGATTAGTTCTAACCTAAAGATGCAACAAAAAATTGATGAAAAGATATGGAATTCGAATATTGAAAACGCTATTTTGAAAAATTGGATTGATGAAAGAATCTATGATTTCAAAGTTTCTGGCAAAAACAACTATGTAATTGATACTCCTCCTCCTTATCCATCAGGACGGCCCTGGCATATAGGAGCTGCAGCTCATTATGCACAAATTGACATGATAGCTCGAACGGCAAGAATGTTTGGTAATAATGTATACTTTCCAATTGGTATAGACAGAAATGGACTTCCAGTTGAGATTTACACTGAAAAAAAACACAAGATCAGGATGCGACAGACTGACAGGGAGGAATTTCTTAACCTTTGTAAGATTTCATTGGATGATTTAGAAAAAGAAATGATCCAAATCATGAAGAGTATCGGTCTAAGTGCTAACTTCGAAGAATACTATAGGACTGATTCAAATGAGTATCGTACGTTAACTCAGAGTACATTTATTAATTTATGGAGAAGAGGACTGGTTTACTCTGCAAATAGACCGAATAATTATTGTCCAAGTTGTGGGACTACGATTGCTGATGCAGAAATAACTTATGAAGAAAGAAAGACAAATCTAGTATATTTGAAGTTTAGATTAAAAAATGAAAATGATGATTTGATTGTTGCTACAACTAGGCCTGAATTAATTTTTGCGTGTCAATGTGTTATAGTAAACCCGAACGATACCAGATATGAGAAGATGCACAACAAGGAGGTAACCTTGCCTTTATTTGATAGAGAAGTAAAAATCTTGCCACATCATTCAGCAAAATCAGAATTTGGTTCGGGAGCTGTAATGGTATGTAGCTATGGGGATCTTAATGACGTACAGGTATTTAGAGAATTGGGATTAAAAGAAATTGTCGCCATAGATCAATATGGCAGAATAAGTGAAAATGGAGGTAGTTATTCTACTTTAACCATAGATAATGCGAGAAAAAATATATCTGATGATTTGAAAAATAACGGCTACATTGTAAAAGAAGAATTGATCCTGCACAGAATACCAATGTGCGAAAGAAGTAAATCTCCAGTGGAGATAATCCCGATGCAAGATTATTATATAAAACAACTTGATTTTCTTCCCAAACTTAGAGAATTTGCATCTTCTCTGAATTTCTATCCAGAGTCTCACAGACAGATATTATTGAATTGGTTGGACTCTGTTGCAATAGATTGGCCCATATCCAGAAGGAGGTTTTACGGTACAGAAATTCCTATATGGTATTGCAATAAATGTAAAGAACCTATATTGCCTGAACCGGGAAAATATTATAGACCCTGGAAAGACAAAGCACCTTTTGATAAATGTACTAAATGTGGATACAATGAATTTACTGGTGATGAAAGAACGTTTGATACATGGATGGATTCGAGTATATCACCTCTATTTGTAACCAAATATAGTAAGGATAATGACTTTTTTGTAAAAACATATCCAACACAAATTAGGCCTCAAGCAAAAGACATTGTAAGAACGTGGCTTTATTACACAATGTTACGTTGTTATCAATTGACGGAGAAACTAGCCTGGAATGATGTCTGGATTATGGGATATGGAGTAGATGAGTATGGAGAAAAGATGAGTAAGAGCAAGGGAAATGTAATTGATCCTTTCCCTATAATTAGTAAGCATGGAGCCGACACTTTTAGATTCTGGTCAGCAATTGAAGCGAATCATGGTCAGGACTTTAGATGTTCGGAACAAAAGATAGGAGAAGCACAAAAATTTTTGACAAAATTATGGAATATTGGAAGATTTGTATCCTCCTTTGAATTCATTCCATCATATGAATTTGATTTATTATCTTCGGATAAATGGATTTTAGGGGAATTATCAAATTTAGTAGCTGAATGCATAAAAGGCTATAAAGAATATAATTTTTTTATTCCTGCTTCACAAATAAGAGAATTTACTTGGAATACTTTTGCTTCTCACTACCTTGAATTAGTAAAATCGCGCGCATACAACGATCAAGTCCCAAATAACAGATATTCTGCATTATATGCTCTTCATAAATGTTTTTCAGTAATATTGTTACTTTTAGCTCCGATATGCCCCTTTATCACGGACAAATTATGGACCACAATTTATTCTAAAGAAAGTATTCATCTACAAAAGTTTCCTATGAAGAGTAATGACTATGGAGAGATGTGTAAATTTACTAAAGCTATAGTTGATTTTAATTCGTTAATATGGACAACAAAAAGGGAGTCAACAAATGAAAATGGTAAGCGATATTCACTAAGAGATCCTATAAAAGCTGATATTCCAGAAGAATTGTTTGAATTCAAGGATGATCTAAAGGAAATGCATAATATTCAAGGTTAATTTTAGAAATCTGGTGGTTTTATGAAAGCTGTTCCTATGTACGGTCATGGTGATGTAAGTGTATTGAAATATGAACAGGATTTTCTAACTCCAGTTCCAAATATATCAGAAATTCTAGTAAGGGTAAAATATTGTGGTCTAAATCACCTTGATATATGGACAAGGATGGGAATCCCAGGTATCTCTATTAGGTTCCCCCACATTTGTGGGAGCGATATTGTAGGTTCACTAGAGGAGGAATATTTAGCAATTCCTAGAGGGTCAAGGGTCCTGTTATATCCCGGAATTAGCTGTAATGATTGTCACAATTGTAAAAACGGAAGTGAAACCCTATGTAGAGATTTTTCAATAATTGGTGGTTTAAGCAATTACAATGGGGGTTATGCCGAATATGTAATTGTTCCTAAAACAAATATCGTATCTATACCTGATGAAATAAGTGATGAGCAAGCTGCTACACTCTCAATTTCATATCTTACTGCGTGGAATATCATTAAAAAACTACAATTAAAGGAAGATGATACAGTGTTAGTGTACGGAGCCTCTGGTGGTCTGGGTATGGCAATGATTCAAATTTCAAAGGCACTTGGAATAAAAATCATAAGTACTGTTTCAGACGATTCTAAACTTAATTTTGCGTACAGTATTGGATCTGATTATGTAATAAATCGGATGAAGAAAGAAATAGCTCTAGAAATAGAAAAAATAACACAAGGTGCAGGAGTTGATGCAGTTGTAGATAATGCAGGTCAGAAGACACTAATGACAAGTATTAATTCCGTTAGGAGAGGTGGGAAAATTGCAATATGCGGTACGACATCGGGAAGTGATGCAAGTTTTCAGATAAGATCTTTTTATTCAAAGCAAATACAGCTGTATGGTATTTTGATCGGAACAAAGTTAGAGTTGTTAGAATTGATTGACTTTGTATGTGAAAAAAAGATTTCATCAAAAATTGATTCCGTATTCCCATTAGCTGACGTACAACAAGCCCATAATAAATTAGAAAGAGGAGAGCAATTGGGTAAGATTTTGATCAAGATATGACAAATCAATCCTTGACAAGAAGGGGAACAGTTGTTGTCTGAAAAATTACAAAGATATTTCCCTCATGAACTATCAAATTCAGGTTTAGGTACGTACTTTGGGTAAATTCCAATGTAGTTTGATAGATACCAACCTAATGCCGGTTGTAACGAAAATTACAGCTATTGCAACATATTCAAATTGTAGGTTTAGATTTACCAATATAAGGAATATAATGACACCTATGAAACTTGCTACTGCATAAACTTCCTTGGTAAAAACGATAGGTGGTTCCCTTACAAACACATCTCTCAAAATTCCACCAGCAAAAGCTGTCAATAAACCTGAAATAACGATTAGTACATAATTTGTACTAAACAGAGAGTATGCGATTGAGGCTCCTGTAAAAGTGAAAACTCCCAGGCCTACTGCGTCAAAAATATTGAACAAATTTTCATGTTTTTTCGTTCTATGATAAAGAAAAAAAATGATAGTTGCAGTTATTGTTGTCAATACTATGTGAATAGTATCTGAAAAATTACTTGGTGGAAAGATTCCCAAAATTGTATCCCTCATTACGCCTCCAAGAATCCCTGTTACGGTTGCAAGAATTATTATGCCGACAATATCATACTTGTGCTCTATCGCTCTGAGTGCGCCCGTTACAGCAAAAACCACAGTACCAAATAAATCCAGTAGTAGGATTATGATTGAAAAACCGGCATCTAAATTGAACAATTAAAAATTGCCATTAAATTATGAATAGGTTCAAAAAAATAATCATATCGAACTGCTACTACCACCAATATAGATCATTGTTTTTTTCCATTTAACATATCCAATATGTCTTCTGCAATGTCAATTGAGGTATGGGAACTGATATTTGGTTCCATTGTTACAAGTAAAATATACTTGTCCATGTAAAACGTAAGAATTGATATCTTCTCTCTTTCAACATAAGCAAATCTTGATCTGCCCATGTTAGTGTCAAACCTTTCCCTCATAGATTTACGCAACGCTGTGTGTGTCAGATATAATTCTTCATTGTTTTCATCCATAATAGAATCCAAGCCTCCCCTCATTCCGCCAACAACAGGCAATCCCGTATCATCAATGACCGCTACATAACGTATATCGCTGTTCAGATTGAATATAGATTCGCATAGCTTTGAATAATCCATATATTGACAAAATAAAAACTATTTATTATATTTTTGATCAAAAGATGTTTTGCATCAGATGCAATTATCCGTTTTCTTAAAAGCAAGTGTCAAGGCTATATATTGATTTTTAGATACTGCGGTATATACAGTATATAATTTATGAATAACTACCATTATTGGTTATTTTAGATATCTTGTAGATAAATTCATATATTCAAGTGTCAGTGTCTCTTTTTTCATATAATAGTAGAGCTCTTCAGTTGCTGCATGATGATCTACACCTATATTTTGTGCTAATTGGACTGAGACCAGTGATAATAATAATTTCTTCAAGACCAGTTCTATTTCCGTAGTTGTTGATATCCAACTGATAATTCAGAAATAACATTTTTTATGTTTGCATCAATATATCTGTCCTTTGCTTCCCTGCTCTTAATTGAAAATTGAACTCCCATCATTCGCTCCTTCATTGGTATTTTTTCCACTATTTCGATAAATCTTTCATTTAATTGTGGATCCTCGTATAATACTTGGGATAATAGATCTGCGGCATCAGATTCATTTAAGAATAGAGTATCAATCAGCTCAAACAATACATGACATGCCGCACATCCACCGTATCCTATCAGCGAAGAATCTGAAAGGACTTGTGATTTCTGTATCAATTATCCTCCTAGCACTGTCAATTTGATCTTTGAGAGGCAAAATACGAATATGACTAATACTCCTTAAAACTTTATAATTTCTCAAAATTAGTTTTTGAATAATAGTCTAAAACTATACGGGTAAGATAACATTTATTCAATATCCTGATGGTTATTCAGATTCATATTCACAATCAATCCAAATTGCTATTCAAAATTCCTAATATTATCTCTTAGTTTTGGAATTATCTGTTCTCTCATCATGGAATCAATACGAGGTTCTTGTACATCAATTGTAAGTAAAACATAATATTTATCATTTATAGGAGTAACAATCCTTACCAGTTTTTCATATTTTCCTAACGAGTAAACGAGTTTGCCCAACTTATCCTCGAATTTTAGCCTTGATTTATGTCGAGCTATTGCATTCAATGTATATTCTTGATTCTCCTCACGATTCATCAATGGATCGAGACCTTCTCTTCTTGTTATATTCAGTATCTTGCCCTGAGAATCAGCTATTGCAATCCATCTTAGTGATGAACTGATTTTTAATATTTCCTTCGATAGACTCTCAAAATAATCTTTACTTGTATTGGACATTAATGTGAATTTAAGACCAATCTAAAATATAACGTTATTTGCTCAATTGACTTATTCAATTAAAATATAAAATGGATATTAGTACTAGCATATCAATGGTTAGCGAATATCGTGCCATCGGTGGATTTGCAACTACCGAGGGTACAAAAAAATATATGGAATATGCTATTAAAAATGGTATATCGAACTCACACTTTCGTTCTTTTGATAACCTTAATTTGTCAAGTTTGGGAATGGGGACCTATCTGGGACAAATTACACCAGAAGATGATAGGGATTTAGAGAACGCAATTTATGAATCAGTCAAGTCGGGTGCAATCAACATAATTGATACCGCCATAAATTATCGTTCTATGAAATCAGAAAAAAATATTGGAAATGCGATGAAAAGGCTGATAGAAGATGGAATTATTTCGCGGGATCAACTTTTCATATCAACAAAAAACGGGTACATTACCAATGATGGGGATTATCCAACGGTCGATGTCCTTGAATATATGCACAACATGTTTATTTCACAGGGAATAATAGACTCAAAGGATATTAGCTCTGGTTATAACGTATTAAATCCCAATTATATCCGTAAATGTATAGATAAATCGTTGACCAACATGCAACTTGATACGATTGATCTAGTGTATGTTCATAATGCGTATGAGAGCTGGGTTGATGATATAAGCAGAGAGGAGTTTGATGAAATGATACGAAAGGTATTTCAGGTTTATGAAGAGTATAGGTCAAGTAATAAAATTAAATATTATGGAATGGCGACGTGGACATGTTTTAGGCTTTCTCAGAACGAAAGAGAATATCTCTCATTGAAAGAAATGGTAAAGATAGCAGAAAAAGTGGGAGGAAAAAATCATGGATTCCGTTTTATCCAACTTCCATACAATCTTGCGTATAGAGAAGCTTATCTGCTCAAGAACCAATCCATAGGTGTCGATAATGGCCTTACGATTTTGGAAGCCTGTAATAGATTAAACATTGGAGTTTTCACCAGCGTACCATTATTACAAGCAAAATTATTTGGCGCCAAAATACCAGATTACTTGGGGTATAACGATCAATTACTAAAGATAGTACAAATAATCAGATCAACTCCAAACGTAATTGCTCCGTTAATTGGTCAAAAAAAACCTAATCATGTTAAAGAAAATAATGAACTTGCAAAAGTAGCACCTCTAACTACTGTAGAGTTCAGTGAAGCGATTAAGATTTTCGATTAACGAATGACCCTATGGAAAAAATTATTATGTTACCAATTAATATACCATAAATGCGCACAATAACTCAATCTGTTTGGAATAATTTTTTCATAATAGTAGAGAAATGAAATCAAACTAATTTCAAAATATCTACATCTTTTATAGAACTGCTATCGTTATTACATTATCACCGCGTATTAATGCATCACCTACTTTAGATTCTTGTTCCTGCTCTTTGTCCTTTTCTGAATTCTTATTATTGTTGGGCTGTTCTATTACCTCTATAGCATCGGTTATTACGATGTTCATTTGTTTGTCAAAACCCTTGATTTTTCCTCTTATCGACCTTCTACCCTTTAGTTTAACAAGCACAGTTTTCCCAATACTTTCCTGGAGTAAATGAGTTGCTATCCCTTCTTCAGACATTTTAGTTTTCATGTGAGTACAAGACCAATATTAACTCTTTCGATTGCCAGTAACTTTATAGTTTATAGTCATTAGTTAAGGAAAATTACTAGGAGCTGATTTCACACTAAATACTTATCAACATCAATAATTTTACTAAATAAGGATACAAACAGATACAAACAAAGACATGTTAGATGCATATTTCTTGTTACCTGACCTGAAAAGTCACGAGTGTTACTAGGTATTTATGGACAAAAAATTCTATAATTGTCTATAATTGCATGCGAGTACATCCGTTATTATCTGGTGCAAATTCAAGTTTTCTTTATGATTTTTCTAAAATGATCTAAATTCTTTGAAATCTCTTCATTCCATTGCTCTTCTGTGAATCCATGGATCTTAATTCCGTGTTCTTTTGCATTCTGAAGTAATTCTTCTTCCGTCTCTCCGTACATTGTGTGAGTACAAACCGGATCCCCCGCATCTTTACAATTTATTGAGAGAGTCATTGAAAATACTGTTCTCATAAACTATTTAAATTTTCTCATTTTACTATTCGTTGATATTAGAGATACTAAGATGTCCAATTAAATAGGGAATTTATAGAGTAATAAAAAATGATAGTTACTTTAATTGGTTCTTAGACTTCAATCAATTATATTTATTATAATAAATTGATTCCACGATCCCAAAGGAACCAGATCAATTATTATATAATACAGTGGTTTTAATGTACTAGATGCTAATTGAATAAAGAAATTAAATATGCGTTAGTGTATCATCAGGAGACAAAGCATTCTCCGACCAGTATTAGATTGTCCAATCATTACCTAGATTGGGACAACAAACCAAAACCATTTAAATTTTATACCAACATTCCGTCAATTCCTCTTCCAGTACGTTTTCCCGTACCGAGTCTGAATGTTATTACCATGAAAGAGACGGATCAAATCCCCTCTTCAGAAAATAACAAGATAAATATGGAATTATTGTCATCAATACTTTTTTTTTCTTCAGGAATTACAAGGCAAATCAAGTTTCCGCATGGGAAATATTTTATGCGTGCAGCGCCTGCTACTGGTGCATTATATCCAATAGAATTGTATATAGTATGTGAAAACGTTAGTGGTTTGAAATCAGGTGTATATCATTTCTGCCCTGGACAATTCACTCTAACGAAATTGAGAGAAGGGGATTATAGACATCTTTTATCTGAAGCAGCGGGGTCTGACCCTGCAATCAAGAATTCACCATTTACAATAGTACTCACCTCCATCGCATGGCGAAATGCCTGGAAATATCAGGCGCGTTCTTATAGACATTGGTTCTGGGATTCGGGTGTAATTACTGCGAATATGATTGCCACGGCTATGTCATTTGGTTTGGATACTAAATTGATTACTGGGTTTGTAGATAAAGTTGTAAATGAAATGTTATGTCTTGAAGAAAAAAAGGAAGCTTCAATAGTTTTGGCACCAATTGGGATTGGGTTGTCCCAAGAAGAACCTAACCAAATTGAATATCCTTCTAGATTTGTTCCAGATATCGTTCCTATATCACAGGGGAAAGAAGTTGAATATGACCAGATTTGGAAATTACATGAAGCATCATCATTGAATTCAAGTGATGAAGTGCACGGGTGGACTCGTTCTATAGCTACGATGCAAGAAATTAGAGAAACAGAAGACGTTAACGTGAAGATACAGTCAAGACCGATAGATTCTAGACCGACCACTCCACAATCGTTATTTGATGTCATACTTTTAAGGGGGTCCGCTCGAAAATTTTCGAGCCAGCCAATTACATTTGTACAGCTCTCAAATATACTTTATAGTTTAACAAGACCTACTCATTCCGACTTTGGTGATAAAAAATCCATGATGGATATCTATTTTATTGCCAATGATGTAACCAACTTGCAAAAAGGAGCGTATTTTTTTAATCGGAATGATAATTCAATTGATCTCTTAAAAGCGAATGTTCAAAGAGATATATCAGGATTTTTGTGTCTAGAACAATCTTTGTTCAGTGATGCTAGTGCAGTATTTTATGTTATGGCAAACCTTGGATTAATAGTGGATAGATTAGGAAACAGAGGATATAGATTATGCCAATTTGAATCAGGCATCATAGCTGGGGTGATTTATCTGTCTGCTTATAATCAAAAAATTGGGGCTTCAGGGTCCACTTTTTATGATGATGCTGTTTCTGAGTTTTTCTCACCTCATGCAAAGGATAAGGATGTCATGATCGCAGTTGGTATAGGCATTCCAGATTATAGATCAAAACCCGGGAAAATTCTTGCTGGCAAGTTCTCAAGAGATGACCTTTTATCATGAGCCAATTTCCTAACTAATTTTTAACCAAAGTATGGTATACCTTTAATCTATATGATGTTTATTTGACAGAGATTCCATCAGAGAAAGATTAAAGGATTGATTATAGGGTCTTCAGTCGTTCTTCTAATTTGTACATGAGACTGAGATCTATGTCGGCATAAGTTTTTTTACCCACTTCGAAGGGATCATCCATGTCTTTTATCAATAGTATCAAGCTAATCAGAATAAGTGAAATGACGCCAGTCATGATAATGCCATCTATAAAACGATCAATATTCGTGAACAGTAACGTAAGTATCGCCGCACCGACTGCTAATTGGGCAACATTATATGCCGCAGGAATAAATGTAGTTTCCTTTATCGTCTCAATACGATTTGAGATCCTATCAACATTGGCAAGCTCATTCCTCAACCTTACGATAAATTGTGGAGCCGTTCCTTTGTGCGCGAGAGACACAATATCTTCATCTATCATATCCATTGCCAAATTTACATCCGTTTGTTTCCACACATTACTTTTAAAATTTGAATTTATGGTGGTCAGCAATTTTCTTATTTTATCCCGCATAGTACTGATCTTCTCATTGTCGGTGCTTGCCATCCTAACATCCTTATAGAGAATAAGAATCGAAGCGGCTAATTCCGATGGGATTTTTTCACTTTCTTTATAATCAGAGAGCGTACCAGAAAGAATAATTGCAATAATAAAAATTACTCCACCTACAAACGCAGTTACAAGTGGACTAATACCAACAAAGTCCAATTCAAAATAGTGAATTGCTGCTTTGGTGACAACCAGTACGGCAACAAATCCAAAAACCTTTAGCAAAATCGTATGCCTTAGTAGCATCAATCTATTGACTTACCATCACTTTGTTTAACAGTGTCGTTATAAATTTTTTATTCAATTCCTATTGCCTCTAGTGTCTGGGCCTGTTTACTAGAATCGCTAAATTTATGATTTATGGATTTATTTGTATGAAAATCGTATGGTCGTATGATTAGAATTATAACGATGATAGTGGGTAGAAAATGTACAGTAGAATAGAAATGAACGCTAGGTGCGAGTGGGCAAAAGCGCAGATCGAGATAGACTATCATGACAATGAGTGGGGAATTCCGCTACATAATGACAGGAAATTATTTGAATTTCTAGTACTTGAGGGAATGCAGGCGGGCCTAAGCTGGCGCATTATTCTCAATAAGCGTCAAGAGTTTCGAAATGCATTTGATAATTTCCAAGTCGAACAAATCGCTAATTATGATAATGTGAAAATTAATGAACTTTGTTCCAACCCATTCATTATTAGAAATAAAAAAAAGATAGAGGCGACAATTAGTAATGCTAATGCATTTGTTAGGATCCAAAAAGAATTTAGCAGTTTTGATACCTATATATGGAACTTTGTGAGATACAACCCTATACAAAATTCATGGAAGACCTACAAAGATGTTCCTTCTACGTCGCAAGAATCTGATCTGATTTGTAAGGATCTTAGAAACAGAGGATTCAGATTTGTGGGATCGAAGATATGTTATTCAATGATGCAAGCAATAGGAATGGTTAATGATCACACCACAAGTTGTTTTAGATATATGGAATTAAGAAAAAAGTAGATTTTTTCTTCACTTAAAGGTGTTTATTTAATACTTAGCGTACAACCCCACAAATTGAATTTTGGGTTATTCCTGAATAACTTTCATGAAAATATGGTATTATGATAATAGTCGCAAATAGCAATTAATTGGGAAATAGTCGGATCTCGATGATTTTAGCTGATATTTCTAGTTGCACGCCTATTTTCTTTCGTATTGTAACCTAGGATTTAGTTATGTTCGAAACCTTTGCAAATTAAAGATTGATAACAATTCATATTCAGATGGTTGATTTGAAGTTGATTTCTCATTAAATGCAGTCATAATTTTAACTTATGAAGCTGAGATAAACCTAAGAATATTAATAGACAGTTGCCGTTATAATGTTTATTAATCTTAAAAAGCAGAATTATTTATGTCGTCTGGGCCCATTTATTTTGAAAAATTATAGGTCTTTATCACATATTTTAGCAACATACTCCATAAAAATCATAACAATTTATTTGTGATGATTTTGAATCTTAAAATGGTGAACAAACAACAATCAATACAATCATATCTTCTCCTAATAGTAGTTATTACTCTTGGAATGTTTTTTTCTGTCGACAATATCATTCCAATACTAGCTTTGCATGAAGAACAACAACTTTTGAATAATTATGATGATCTCCAGGAATTTGCAGACGCCGTAAAAGCTGGTGATGAAGAATTAGAAGATATACCTGTGGAATCGATGGCAGCTAGTGACATTTATGAGAATGCAGATGAAATCTTGCAAGATTGTATAGACCTAGCAGCAGAAGTAGGAGATAGTCTTACTGATAAAGAAGTAGTTCATTGTGTTGACGATGTGAACTATTTCAAAAACAAGTATTCTACAAATAGTAGCGTTCCCATTACTACACCTACTAATACCACTACTGGCACAATTGCATCTACCGGAACCAATGATACATCAGCTTCCAATGGTATATCAACTGCCGAAGATGAAGTAAGCAATTTGATTAATGAACTTGTAAAAACAGGAAAGTTCACAGAAGAGGAAGCTAGAGAACTGGTAATGAAAGCGATGTTGATTAATGAACTTGTAAAAACAGGAAAGTTCACAGAAGAGGAAGCTAGAGAACTGGTAATGAAAGCGATGAACAATGGAACCAATGAAGTTAACGTGACTGCTGATGTTCCTGAAGTTAACGTGACTGCTGATGTTCCTGAAGTTAACGTGACTGCTGATGTTCCTGAAGCTAACGTTCCTCAAGATAATAATTCAAATCTCGTTAAGCTCGACATTAGTGTGAAACAAGATCCAATTGGCACTGGAGAAGAACAAACAGTAACGCTAATTGCCTCGGATCCAACTACAGGAGAGCCACTTGAGCGTATATTTGTTCATCTCACAATTAAGGATCCTTCAGGCAATGTCGTAATAGATTATACTGACAATGATGGGCAACTCTCACCTACTTTTATAATCAGCGAAGATGCGGTTGGAACTTTTACAATTTTAGGAACCGCATCACAAGCAGGTATGGAAAGTATTAAGTCTGTAACTTTTCAAGTTCAATAATAATCTTAATCTATTATCTCGAGAAATTAGTGTTGGGAATATGATTCATATTATAAATTATATTCCTGAATAAGTAGATATAATGAATTGATTTAACATTATGTTAATTGAAAGACATCATCCTCTCTATCCAAAATACAGAGATTGAGACACTGGGCAATTTCAAGGAATTGTTTGAATCCGACGGGTATAAGATCGAGACTATACATGTTAAAAAAGACAAAATTCCCCAAGAACCTGATAAATATGCAGGAATAGTCGTTTTGGGAGGATATATGTCTGTATATGAAGCCTTACCCTATCTGAATGAAGAACAAGATTTGATAAGAAGTGCCAATCGACTTCAAGTTCCTCTACTTGGAATCTGTCTAGGCTCGCAATTAATTGCCCAAGCATTAGGTGGTAGAGTGTATAAAGGGGAGCAAAAAGAGATTGGATGGCTTGACGTAGTAA